>JAZSBJ010000087.1:0-5308 GCA_045602305.1 Eubacteriales bacterium
CCTACGTTGCCTTAAAGCGCGCGGGTGCGAATTATTCGGGTCTTTGCCCCTTTCATAGCGAAAAAACGCCTTCCTTTACCGTGTTTCCCGCCGACGGCAGCTTCTACTGCTTCGGTTGCGGTGTCGGCGGAAACGCCATCACCTTTGTACGCCGTATAGAGAATTTGGAATTTACCGAGGCGGTATCCCACCTTGCCCGTCGCGCAGGTATCCGCATTCCCGAAACGAGTATGGTGACAGCAGGACCGCGTTACGATAAAAACCGCTTTTACGAGATGAACACCAAGGCGGCGCGCTTTTTCCACCGTGCGCTCTTTGCGGACACGCCCGATGCCCGTGCGGCACTCGCGTATTTTACGGAAAAGCGCAAAATGTCCATCGCTACGGTCAAGCACTTTGGACTTGGCTTTGCACCCAACGACTATTCCTTCGTCAATTATATGAAAAAAGAAGGCTACACGGACGAAGAGCTTTCGCTTGCCTTCCTTTGCGGAAAAAGCGAAAAGGGAAGCCTTTTCCCGTCCTTCCGCAACCGTGTGATGTTCCCCATTCTCGATCTTTCGGGACACGTGATCGCCTTTGGCGGACGCGTGATGGACGACAGCCAGCCCAAGTATAAAAACTCCTCGGACACTCCCGTGTTCCGCAAGGGAAACAACCTGTTTGCCCTCAACTTCGCGCACAAGCATTGCGCGGAGCGCATCATTCTCTGCGAGGGCTATATGGACGTCATCGCGATGCACGCGGCGGGCTTTCCCTTTGCCGTTGCAACGCTCGGCACCGCCATCCGCCCCGAGCAGGCAAGGCTCCTTTCCCGCTATACGAAAAAGGTGATCCTCTCCTACGACTCGGACGAAGCGGGACAAAGAGCCACCGACAAGGCGATCGCCCTTCTTGAAGAGGTGGGACTTGAGGTCAGCGTTTTGCACATTGAGGGGGCAAAGGACCCCGACGAGTACATACGCGAGCGCGGTGCGGACAGCTTCCGCGCATTGCTTGGCGAAAGCCACACGAAATTCGATTTCAACTTCAACCGTATCCTAAAGAAATACGATTTGAACATCCCCCAACAAAAGATTGAGGCGATCGACGCGCTATGCACCGTCATCGCGGGGGTTTATTCCTCGGTAGAACGGGAAATCTATATTACCGAGGGCGCAAAGCGGCTTTCGGTCGATGCGAAAAACCTCGCCGCAGACGTGGCAAAAAAGATCGCCATCCGCAAGCGGAACGCTACCAAGGACGAGGCGAAAAGCGCAAGGGAAGTGCTCGGCGGCTTCGGCGACAAGGTCAATACCGATTTTGCTAAAATGCCGCGCGTGGCACGGCTTGAGGAAACGGCGCTCGGGCTTTTGCAGCTATACCCCGAGTATCGCACTCGCGCCTTTGCCGATCCCCCGCTTTTGACCGAAGAGGACTTTTTGACGGCGCTTGGAAAGCGCGTGTTCCTTTTCATCAAGGAAGCGGAAGAGGGCGAGGGCTTTGACCCCGCGATGCTTGACGCCGCCTTCACCCCCGACGAGGTGGGACGGATCGCAGGAATGCGCGTGGAGCGCCTGCGACTCACCGACAACGGAATGGCGGTGTTCCTCGAATGTGCTTCCGCACTCAAGGAAGCGGTCGCAAACGAGCGCCAAAAGGACGCGCCGCCGACCTTTGCTTCCCTCAATGATCTTCTTAGCAAAAAACGCAATGAAAACTGATAAATAAAGAGGTTGACAGAAATGAGCAATAAGCCAAAGGATTTAAACGAAATTCTTAAGGACGAAGAAACGAATGGCGATGTTACCGAGCTATTCTCGGACATCGAGTGTGAATACGACAGCGAAAAAGAGTCGTTAGAGCAGGGCGAGCCGCCCGAAAGCGCGCTCGACGAGATTGAAGCGGAGAGCCTTGAAGAGGTGGACGAGCTTCTTTTCCAAGAGGGGCTTTCGATGGACGACTCCGTCCGCATCTATCTCAAGGAGATCGGTAAGATCAGCCTTCTTTCTGCGGAAAGAGAGATGCTTCTCGCCGAAAAGATCGCGCTTGGCGACGAAAAGGCAAAGGAAGAGCTGATCAGCGCCAATTTGCGTCTTGTCGTTTCCATTGCAAAGCATCACGTGGACAAGGGGATGCACTTTCTTGACCTCATTCAAGAGGGCAACCTCGGTCTTATGAAGGCGGTCGAAAAATTCGACTACCAAAAGGGCTATAAATTCTCTACCTACGCCACCTGGTGGATCCGTCAATCCATCACCCGTGCGCTTGCCGATCAGGCGCGCACCATCCGCATTCCCGTGCATATGGTCGAAACGGGACACAAGGTATCGCGCGCATCCAAGCAGCTTCTTCAAGAGCTTGGCCGCGAGCCCACCAACGAGGAAATTGCAGAGCGCCTCGGAATGCCCGTAGAGCGCGTCATCGAGAGCATTAAGGTCGCGCAAGCGCCCATTTCGCTGGATACGCCCGTGGGCGAGGAAGAGGACTCCCGCCTTGGCGACTTCGTCGAGGACACCGACACCCCCACGCCCGTAGAGAATGCCTCGTACGCAATGCTCAAGGAGCAGATCGCCGAGGTGCTTCACACCCTCTCTCCGAGAGAGGAGCAGGTCATCCGTATGCGCTTTGGACTTTCGGACGGCGTGCCCCACACGCTTGAGGACGTCGGCGCCTACTTTAACATCACGCGTGAGCGTATCCGTCAGATCGAGGCAAAGGCGATCCGCAAGCTCCGCCATCCCAGCCGCAGCAAGCTGCTGCGCGACTATCACAACAACTGATTTCACCGCGACAAACCAAAGAAAGGCAGTATCAGTATGAATAACGAAAGCAAGGACGTGCATAAGCTGATCGAAGAGGATAGCTCGGGTGGAATGCTCAACCTTCTTGAGGATATGGATTACGAGATCGAAAAGCTCGAGAAGGAAAAAGAGGTGCTTGAGCAGGGCGAGCTTCCCGAGGGAGAGATCGTGGACGCAGAGTTCGAAACGCTTGAGGACGTCGACGAGCTTCTCACGCACGAGGGACTTTCAATGGACGATCCCGTGCGTACCTATCTCAAGGAGATCGGCAAAATTCCCCTTCTTTCCGCAGAAAGAGAGATGCTTCTTGCCGAGCAGATTGAGCTTGGGGACGAGCGCGCAAAGAACGAGCTGATCGAAGCGAACCTTCGTCTTGTCGTATCCATCGCCAAGCGTCACGTCGATAAGGGAATGTATTTCCTCGACCTCATTCAAGAGGGCAATATGGGTCTTATGAAGGCGGTCGAAAAGTTCGACTACCGCAAGGGCTATAAGTTCTCCACCTACGCGACCTGGTGGATCCGTCAATCCATCACGCGCGCAATCGCAGATCAATCTCGTACCATTCGCATCCCCGTACATATGGTCGACACCATTCATAAGGTGTCCCGCGCATCCAAGGAGCTTCTCCAAGAGCTGGGTCGCGAGCCCACCACCGAGGAGATCGCAGAGCGCTTTGGCACGACGGCGGATCGCGTGCGCGAGATTATGAAGATCGCACAGGACCCCGTTTCGCTTGAAACGCCCGTGGGCGAAGAGGACGACTCGCATCTCGGCGACTTTGTCGAGGACACCGAAACGCCTTCCCCGATGGAAAACGCGGCAAGCGCAATGCTGCGCGAGCAGATCGCCGAGGTGCTTCACACCCTTTCTCCGAGAGAGGAGCAGGTCATCCGTATGCGCTTTGGACTTTCGGACGGCGTGCCCCACACGCTAGAGGACGTTGGTGCCCATTTTAACATCACGAGAGAGCGCATCCGTCAGATCGAAGCAAAGGCGATCCGCAAGCTCCGTCACCCCAGCCGTAGCAAGCTTTTGCGGGATTTTCAAAACAACTGATCCATTTTACCGAATATTTACTTTTTGCCCTATAAAACATCTTGACAATTCCTTTGATTTGATGTAAAATGGTAGAAGATAATTGTGCTTTTTTTAGCATTTAGGAGGATTCTATGAAGAAAGTTATATCCCTGCTTCTTTGTGTCGTGTTTCTGACGCTTTCGTTGGTTTCCTGCGGCGGCGGCACATCGAATCCCGAGGCTGACCGTCCGAATCTAACGCTTCGTATGGCCATCGTCGTGGATGACAAGACCGACGATGCGGGTATCGCGGCAATGCAGAAGGCATTTAACGACGAGTGCGAGGTGCTTCTTGCAACTCATATCGAATTTGAGTGCATCAAGGCGTCCGAGTACAAGGCAAAGATGGAAGCCTTGATGAAAGAGGTCGAAGCCGCAAAGAAGAGCGCTTCTTCCGATAAGGAAGACGCAATGGCAGGCGCCGACAATAAGAATAACGCCAATACATACCCCGAGGCGGCAAAGAGTCAGTTCGACATCGTAATGATCGCCGACAAGGAAATGTATTTGGATTATGTGGAGAAGGGCTGGATCGTAAGCCTTGACTCCCACCTTGAGGACACCTTCCGTCCCATCGACACCAAGATCCTCGCCGCTGCGAAGGAGCTTACGCTGGTAGGCGAAAAGGGCGAGTGCTACGGCATTCCCGCAAACGAGGCATACGGCAAGTATCAGTACGTTGTCCTCAACAAGGAAGCCTTCGATTACTACAAGCTCGACACCTCGGAGATCGCCTCTCTTGCCGATGCATACAAGCTCATCGCGCAGATGGAGATCGCGGGCGAGGATAACGGCCTTGCCAAGTGGAAGGCAAAGTACCCCGATAGCTTCTCGGTCATTCGCGAGAAGGCTGAGGACTTCAATCTTCCCACCGTACAGTACCTCACGCAGGACCTTAAGACCCCCGGTCTTTTCGGCGTAGCCTATGACCGTGCGGCGTCCTTCTTCAACATCTCTCTTCAGGCAAAGAACCTCTTGAAGGATACCATTTACAGAAGATTCCTCACGATGAAGTTTGACGCAGAGGTTTCCGGTTACTTCGGCACGGGCAACGAGGAAAACTTCCTCATCGGTCTTGACGAGGGCGAATACGATCTGCGCTACAGCAACGACGATTATTACTACATTCCGATCTCCTATCCTACGCTTGACGAGGAAGAGGTTTTCAGCGGAATGCTCTCCGTTTCCAGCTTTACGGTCAACGCAAAGCGTTCGCTTGAGGTGATTCAAGAGCTGATGCTCAACGCAACGAGAGCAGACCTTCTGAACATCGCTCTGTACGGCGACGCGGAAACCAACTACTATATGGAAGACGGTTGCGTTTCCTACCGCCAGATGTCCAACTACGGCGCACATCCCGACTACCTCTTCGGTAACCTGAGAGAGATCGCATATCCTTGCGAGAACTTCGGTCAGGTAAAGGATACCTACTCCTACGTTGCCAAC
>JAZSBJ010000088.1:0-4942 GCA_045602305.1 Eubacteriales bacterium
TCTTTTTTCATAGATAAATCCTCCAATGTGTTTTTTGTTTTCGACTGGCAGGTCTTCTTCATTATAACACATTGGAGGATTTTTTCTCACCGGTTAACCTCTTTTGAACCACGCGACTATCGCGTGGTTTTCGTTTTACAACACAAACCGCACGGCGCGCGCCGTGCGGTTTTTTCTTAGATTTTCGTGCATACTA
Source organism: Eubacteriales bacterium (assembly GCA_045602305.1). Taxonomy (GTDB): domain Bacteria; phylum Bacillota; class Clostridia; order Oscillospirales; family CAG-272; genus UBA1740. The sequence goes on from JAZSBJ010000088.1 coordinate 197, forward strand.
TCCTTGGGAACATTTTTCCCGAAAGGATGCAAAAATGAAAAAAGAAAAGAATGCAAAAAACGCAAAAAAGAACGCGGGCAAGGATAGCCGCACCTCGGGCGGTGTTTGCAAGATGCCCGCAGGCACCCCTTCCTCTGCGGCACGTGACGCATACCACGGCATAGATGCAACAACCGATCCTCCCGTCCCCAACCGCGCACACACGGAAATGTAGCGATGCCTTTTGGCATAACCGCGAAACAAAAGGAATTTGATAAAATTAGGACGAGGATGTCTTCCTCGTCCTTCTCTTGGGCTTTTTTTGTTAGGGTGGAAAACCGTCCTTTCGGGCGGTTTTCTTCATTTTATCCGAATTTTTGTTCGCTTTTTCCGTTTTCACCCTCCGACGTACGCAAGTACGCCTCTCGGGTGAAGAACGAAAAATTCTGCTCAAAATCCATCTGCGACATCGCATCAACCGATGTTATAGGCTTCTTCTTATTCGCTTTGATGCACGAGAAAGGGATAGATCCTGTTTCCCGCAAAGGCGCGGGCTTCGTCAATATCGTGGGTGATGAGAAGCACCGTTTTCCCTGCGAGCGCTTGCTTGGTGTATGCCAGCACCTGTGCCTTGGTATCGTCGTCGAGCGCCGAGAAGGGCTCGTCAAGAAGCACTGTGTCCGCGTCCGCGATGAGGGCGCGGGCGATGGATACGCGGCGGCGCATACCGCCCGAGAGCTCGGATACGGGCTTTCCCATATCCTCGGATAGACCGAGGGCGGAAAGGAGCGCTTTTGCTTGCTCGCGGGTTGCGTCCTTTTTGCCAAGCCGCACGTTTTCAATGGCGGATAAGGGCTCGGAGAGTCTGTCCTCTTGAAAGACGGCAACCGCGCGCCCAACGCCGCGAATGCTTCCCGCGTCCGCTTCCTCAATACCGAGCAGGATGCGTAAAAGCGTCGTTTTGCCGCAACCCGACGGACCCATCAAGGCAGAGATCTCTCCCTCGGCAAAGTTTGCCGAAAAGCCGCGCAAAACGGGCGTGCCGCGATAGCTTTTTTCCAAATTCAAAACCGTCATTTGTGCCAAAGCCTCCGAAATCCGAGTTTTAAAGAGAGGGTGAGGAGCTTTTCAAAAGCGATGCTGATGAGCACGAGCATTGCCGTGAGGGCAAAAAGGTCTACGTTACGCATCTCAAGGCTCGCGTTATACAAAAGCCCGCCGATTGATTTTGACGTGATGGCAATGATCTCGGCGGCAATTCCCGATTTCCACGCAAGCCCTGCGCCGAGCGACACTGCCGACGTGATGTAGGGGGCGAGATTTGGAAGCCGCAAATAGAGAAAGCGATCCTTTGTCGAAATGCCGAACACGTCCGCCATCTCCTCTAGCTTCTCATCGCGCGCCTTGATGCCCGAAAGAAGCCCCGTATACACGGTGGGAAGCACGATAAGAAAGGAGATAAAGACGGCAATGGTGCGCGAGGACATCCAAACGTACGCAAGCACGATGAAGGAAACCACGGGCACCGCCTTAACCACCGCCATATACGGGAAAAGGAGCGTTTCCACCAAAGGAAATTTGCCCGCAAGGACGGCGAAGACAACGCCAAGCACGAGTGCGAGCGCAAAGCCGAGGGCAATGCGTAAAAGGCTCATTCCGACCGCCGTGAAGATGCCGTCGATCTCCCAAAGGGTGAAAAGGCGCAAAAAGACCTTAAGGGGGGACGGCAGGATCAGCTCCTCGCCGATCAGCACAGCCCCCATCTGCCATACAAAAAGGGCAAGCAATACTGCCGCCGTTTTTTGTACAGAGGATCTCCGAAAAAACGCACGCATTCTGCTCGCCCCCTTTGCTAAATTGTAATTCTTACTTTACATAGTAGAAGCCGTCGTCAGGCACCTTGCCACCGAACTTGGCAGGGTTCACGGGAACAAGAAGATCAAAATACTTTTTCAAGATCTCTCTCATATCGTCGCCGTCCTCAAAATCAATATGGCAATTCGGAATCGCCTTTTCAATTTTAGCTTCCTCAATGTTCAAAATTTCAAATTCAACCACCGTTTTCGCGGTAGCAGCCGTTTTTTCATTGGCATATTCAATGGAATCCTCGTATTCGTCAAGGAAACGCTCTACGACCTGCGGATGCTCCTCGGCAAACGCGCGGCGCACCACCGTCACACCCGTGACGTATTCACAGTCGTTCTCCAGCGCATCCCACGCGTCGTCAAGCACGATGGCACGGCGCGTGCCCTCGATGGACGAAAGAAGCACCGTTGCAACGGGCTCGGGAGAGAGAACGATCTCACCGTTCTTCAGCTTGGGACCGAGGGGGTTTGCGCCGCCCTCACCCGTAGGAAGCCATTCGACCGTAACGTCCTCGCCAAGCGTGAGCCCCACCGTCGAAAGCAGGTAGGAGAACACAAGCTCGGGGATGGCGCCCTGTGCGGATTTGGGGGCGTAGACCGTCTTGCCCGCAAGGTCGGAGAGGCTGTTGACCGTGTTGCCCTTCTCAAGCAGGCTCACCACGCCCAAAGTGTTAATGGCGATGACTTGGATCTCGCCCTTCGTTGCGTTATAAAGCGTTGCCGCAAGGTTTGCGGGAATGGCGGCGATGTCCACCTCTCCTTGCAGGAGCTTGGTCTTCATTTCCGCACCCTCACCCACGCGAACGAATTCATAGTCGTTCTCGGACACGCCCGCCTTATCGTCAGCAAGGAGCTTTGCCATACCGATGGAAGTGGGGCCCGTCATACCGCCGAGGCGGACTGCCGTGTTGTCGCGCGCGCAGCCCACGAGGGGAATCAAGACGAGAGCGAGAACGAGAGTAAGTGCAAGTAGTTTTTTCATAAGTTTCTTTTCCTTTCTGTTCTTTACACCCTTATTGTACCCGACGGAAAGGAAAAAGTATGTTGCAATTGCAACAAAATTTACAAAAGACGGAAGGAACTGCGGAAAAAGTCGATGACGCCCTCTTTCTTCATTTTGGCAAGCTCACGAGAGAGGGCGGCGCGGTTGACGCCGAGATACACGGCGAGTGCTGTGCGGTCAAAGGGGATAATGAAGGTGCGGCTTCCGTTTCGGCGTTCGCACTGGGAAAGAAAGGTGACCACGCGATCGCGAATTTTGGGCTTGCTTAAAATTTGAATGCGGTCGTTTTGAAAGAGCGCGCGCAGGGCAAGGACGGTGGAAAAGCGCTCCGTAAGAGAGAGCGCAAAGCCGTCGCCTGCCGACGCTCCCCGCCGCACGCTGTCAATGCTCAGCCACAAAACCGAGGCATCGGTCGCGGCGACGACCGAAACGGGGCTCTCGCTTGTACCGAGATAAGCAAGCGACTCACCAAAGCTCTCTCCCGCGCCGACGCTTGCCATCATCACGCTTTCGCCGTCCATATCGAGTGAAAAGACCTGTACCGTGCCCGAAAGCACCAGCCCAAAGCTTGGAAAGGGCATTCCCATCGCGCGCATTTCTTCGCCCTTTTTATAGTGCGAGAGCGTACCCTCGAAAAGAGAAAGCGCACGCGAAAAGGCGTCCCGATCCAGCCCCGAAAAGAGCTTGTGTGCGGACGCTGTGCGAAAGAGTGCTTCCTTTTCCATTGTCCTTTCCTTTCTTCAAAGTATTTTCATTATTTATTATATCATCTCACCGCTTCTCCGTCAAGCCCCCAAAACCAACAAAAAAGGAGTGAAACTTTCCCCGCTTCCCTTGACAAACACCCCTTTCTTTGTTACAATATTTTTGTTATTACTTTGTAAGGAGTGCGTTATGAAAACGGATATCGAAATTGCACAGAGCGCGAAATTGCGCCCCATTACCGAAATTGCCGCTACGGCAGGCATTGACGACAAATATCTTGAGCAGTACGGCAAGTACAAGGCAAAGATCGACACGGCGCTTATGAAGGAAGAGGGACGCAAGGACGGCAAGCTCATCCTTGTGACGGCGATCACCCCCACCCCTGCGGGTGAAGGAAAAACGACCACCACCCTCGGTCTTGCCGACGGTATGCGCAAGATCGGCAAGCGCGTTTGCGTTGCGCTTCGCGAGCCCTCGCTCGGTCCCGTATTCGGCATCAAGGGCGGGGCCGCAGGCGGCGGTTATGCTCAGGTCGTACCGATGGAAGACATCAATCTCCACTTCACGGGCGACTTCCACGCCATTGGTGCGGCAAACAACCTGCTCGCCGCAATGCTCGATAACCATATTCACCAAGGCAATGCCCTCGGCATCGATCCCCGACGCATCACCTGGAAGAGATGCGTCGATATGAACGACCGTCAACTTCGCTTTGTGACAGACGGTCTTGGCGGTCCCACCAACGGCGTACCGCCCGAGGACGGCTTTGACATCACCGTCGCATCCGAGATTATGGCGATCTTCTGCCTTGCAACCTCGATTGCTGACCTCAAAGAGCGCCTTTCCCGCATCATCGTCGGCTACACCTACGACGGAAAGCCCGTCACGGCAGGCGACCTCAAGGCAGTGGGCGCTATGGCGGCGCTCTTAAAGGACGCACTCAAGCCCAACCTCGTGCAAACGCTTGAGGGCACGCCCGCGCTCGTACACGGCGGTCCCTTCGCCAACATCGCGCACGGCTGTAACTCCATCACCGCAACCCGTATGGCGCTTCGCCTTGGCGATTACGCCATCACCGAGGCTGGCTTCGGTGCGGACCTCGGTGCTGAAAAGTTCCTCGACATTAAATGCCGTTTCGGTGGTCTTAAGCCCAGCGCAGTAGTTTTAGTTGCTACCATTCGCGCTCTTAAGATG
>JAZSBJ010000089.1:0-4962 GCA_045602305.1 Eubacteriales bacterium
GGCATCAACGAACTTCTGCTTGCCCGTGTAGAAGGGATGGCACTTGGAGCAGATTTCTACGTTGAGATCACCGACTACGGAGTGGGTTTCCACGGTAGCACCGCAAGCGCAACGGATGACGGCACTCTTGTATTCGGGATGAATTCCAGCTTTCATTTTTTCCACCTCTTTAGTTTGGTCTTTTTTCAATCTTCTGTATTATAGCATACTTTTTTGCTTTTTGCAATAGGTTTTTGAAACTTTTTCGCTTTTTTTATTTGGGAAAGAAAGGCATCCCCAAAAGCGGTTATGCGCCGAAGCGCGAAAGGAGCGCATCGACGTAGGAAAGCGCTTCGTCCTTCAGCTTTGCTCTCTCACGCGTCAGCGTTTGGGTCACGGTGGTATCGAGCATCGGCACGTAGTTGCCGTAATGCACAAGCTCTGGCGTTCCGTTCTTATCGGCGTCGATCTCAATCATCGCGATCACCGCAAAGGACGGGTCGTTTGCAAGCGTCTTTTCCTTAAAATCGTAAACGGTGCCCGAAATGCAATAGGTATCGCCTACCTTCTCGGGAGCGCTCACGGGGATCTCTACGTACGCCGCGCCGGATTTACTGTTCGATGCCGCAACCATTGCACGGAGCGCTTCTCTGGTAAAGGCGTCGGAACGCTTTACGTATGCGGTGGGCGTAATCAAAAGCCCGAAGGAGAGGTTTTCCGCGCCGTAAACCGTACAAAGTGCGGTATAGTCCGCGCTCGAAAGCTCTGCCGTATATTTGACGCCGATGTGCTTGTTTTGCTCTGCATCCTCGACTTCCCTGAGCGTCGCGCCCTTAGCCAACGCGGGAAGCTCGATGGATACGGCGTCAAACACTGCGCCGTCCTTGACGGCGATCTCGGTGTCGGGGGCGTAAAGAGTACCGCTCGCCACATCCCTCCAAGCAAGCACGCGCTCACCCAAAAGGCGGGCGGGGAGCGTGATGTGACCGCTAAAGAGATGAACGTTCTCGTAAAGCACGCCGCCTTTGGTCAATTGCACGCTATACTTGGTGTTTGCGTTCAGAACGCCCTCAAGGGTTGCCTTGTTGGCTGCCATTATGGCTGCGTCCTTTTCAAAGTTCATCTCGGACGCGGCTTCTACAACGAGCGCCAAAGCGTCGGGCGCATCCTTAAGGTCGTCCGAGAACTCGGCGCCATAGTAGTAAAGCAGATCCACCGCACGGTTGTGCACCATTTCCTCGGTGGTGAGAACACGGTCGTAAATGCGGACGGTGAAGAAATCGGTCGGCACGGTGCAGGAAAGGAAGAAGCTACCCGTTTCGCAGGGGGTGTCGATATCCACATAGAGATTTCTGCCGGCACCGCCTGTCGTGTTCGTTAAGTTTTTCTCCGTCGTATTGATGCTCTTTTCGTTGCTGTTGTACAGCTCGCTTCCGCGCCAGAGCGAGAAAAGCCCCTGGGTTTCGCGTCTTGTGGTACCGTCCTCCTCATCGTGGAGAATTAAGGTTTCATCGAGGGTGATCGCGTAGGTTTCCACAAGGTCGTTGACTCTCCATATGTCGTTGTGGATGTTAAGACCGCGAACCTGTGCATTCAAATAGACAGGATCTCCATCTTCATCCATCACTTGTTTTCCGTTTTCATCAAGAAGAGGTCTAAGTATACCGTCTCGAAGGGAATTCTGGTTATGATTGAAGTTTTTTTGCTGGGTAGGATTATAATAGAAAGTCGGGCAGTCAAAGAACCAATGCAAAGCGCCACGGCACGTATTCCACACATGGCTGTTGCCGACGCCGTCGAGCGCCAAGGAATACGAGGAGAACCAGCCGAGCTGATCCATCGGCGTGTAGTTTAGGTGCTGACCGACCGAGGTTTGGTCGTAATCGTAGGTTTCTAGGGGCTTTCCGTCCTCGTCGCGGGCGACGTGGTCCTCTGCCGTGGTGCTGTAGACGTAAAGCGGCTTATACATTGCAAGGTATTCTACGGTAAAGTCGCTTTCGGGCAAAAGCTCGGTTCCGAAGGCGAGCTTTGCCTCACGGTCTGCCGCCTTGCTTCCGTAGTTGTTGCCTGCCGAGGTCGCGCTATAGGCACCCGCTGTGGTGATCTGACCGCAGAAGGTATTAAAGCCGATGCCGCCGAGCGCGCTCTTAGACCAACGGTCCTTTGCGCCAAAGGTCGCGACCCCCGTGCCAACAAGGCTTACCCAGCTGCCGTCCTCGAGCTTTACGCTCTCGGTATCAAAGACAGAAAATAGGGATTTGAGGTGATCCTTAGCGGCATAGAGAGAGGCGTAATCCTTTTTCTCGCTCGTTGCGTCAAGCAGGGCTTGCATTTCGGCGCGCGTAGCTTCCTTTCTCGATGCATCGCGCGCGAAGCCCTCGCCGTCGATACGCTCGTATACGGTATCCATACGCTCCTCATCCGCGAAAAGCTCCTCGGTGACGGTGATGCCGTAGTAAAGCAAGAGGTCAATGAGGCGATTCTGCCGCATCTCTGCCTCGGTCAAAAGGCGATTATAAACGCGAACGCCGTAGAAATCGGTCGGCGTTTGCGAGGAAAGATAAAACGAGCCCGTGTCGTCCTTGTCGTAGTAGATGCGTCCTTCCATCGTATAGGCGCTGGAAACGGTCAAGCCTTTTTTGAAGTTTGCACCGTCGCGCCAGAGGGTGTAAACCGCCTTGGCGACACGCGTGCCGTCCTTCTCTTCCGTGGTTTCGTCGCGGACGATAGCATAGCTTCTTGCTCTATCCTTCAAGTGAAACTCGCCGCGCATACCGCCGCCGCCATTCGAATCGTAGCCGATCCAAGGGGTTCCCTCTTCCCAGCGGGTGGGAAGATTTTCGGAAAGCATCCAAAAGACGCTTCCGCGGCGCGTCAATATACTGCCGTAGGTGCCGTCGCGCTCGGTTGCCCAAGAGGAAAAGAAGCCGAGGGCGTCCGACGCGCCTGCAAAATTGGCGTTTAAAAGACCGTGCCCCGTTTGCGCGAAATATTCCACAAGGTCACCGTCTGCATTTTTCGCCGCCGTACCCTCTTGGGTACCGACGTATACGGGATTATATTTTGCGACGTATTCTACCGTGAAATCGTCCTTGGGCAAAAGGTCGATGCCAAGCTCAAGGCGGGTCTTTGCATAGGTGTCAGGCGCGTTTGTTGCATAGCGGTCGGTGGAAAGCGGTGTGTCCGTGCTTTCCGCCTCAAGGACCGTGCCGTCTTTCTGCATTTGTCCGTAGAGAATATCAAAGCCCACGGCGCCGTCTGCGCGCGTTACCCAATACTGCTTATTGCCAAGGGTAGCAACGCGTCCCGTCACCAGGTCCACCCAAGTGCCGTTCTCAAGCGAAACGGTGTTTCCGTTTCCGCCAAGCACGCTGAAGTGCGCGACGAGTCCGTCCGTCACGTAGAGCTTTTCAAGGTCGTACACCGTCTTCTCGGGGACGGGTGCGGCATCCTCTGCGGCAACGGCGACGGGGATCGCCGTGATGAGCATACATATAAGAAGCAGGGTGCCTATTACGCGATTTTTCATAGGTATCATCCTTTCAAAAGGGCATTTGTTTGATAGAGTGCATAGATATATTAATTATAATTAAAATGAAGGATTTTGTCAATATGTTTCGCCGAATTGCAAAGAGGAGCGTCCGTAACAAAATTACGAACAAACCGTGTGTGGAGTATGATGCTCCCCCGTATAAAAGCCGTGCAACGCGGAACAATAAAGAAAAACCGTGCAAACGGAAAAGAAAGGAAAGAAAAATGACACTTACCGCCAAAGAAACGATGCTCCTTAAGGATATGAAGGATAGCGAAAAGCTCTGTATCGACAAATACGAGCGAGGAAGCGCATCTGCCGCAGACGCACAGCTTAAAAACCTCTTTACCACCCTCGCCGCAAAGGAGCGCACACACCTTGACACGCTGACGAAAATTGAGCAAAACGGCACCTATCCCGCGCCCGAAAAGGCCCCTGAGGAGCCTCTTTTGTCCTTCCAAGCCACCTATTCGGCGGGCGACACCTCGGCAAATGCCAAGAACGACGCCTATCTCTGCTCGGACGCCCTTTCGGGCGAGAAGCACGTGGCAGCGCTTTACAACACCGCTATCTTTGAGTTCAAGGACACGGGCGCGCGTGCCGCCCTCGCGCACATTGCCACCGAGGAGCAGCAACACGGCAAAATGATCTACGACTATATGTCGACCAACGGAATGTATTAAAAAGCGCCTCGCGGAGCGAGGAAATAAAAAAAGGAACAGACCGAAGTCTGTTCCTTTTTTGCCAGAATGCTTATGCGCCGAAGGAAGCGAGGAGGCTGTCGATCCAGCCCTTCTGCTCGGTGGACGCAAAGGGTCTTGCGCTGGTGGCAACGTCGGTCACACAAGCGGAAACGCCCGCGTTGTCACCGTATACGGTGTAGTCGACGATACCGTCTGCATCTGCATCAATGTCGATGAACGCCACTGCCGTGAAGGCGGGGTCATTTTCCTTGGTGCTCTGCGAGAAGTTGTAGATAGAGCCTGCGATGGTTGCGGTCGTGTCGTCCGAGGTGTAGAAGCCGCGTGCAACCACTTCAACGTAACCTGCAGCCTGGCTATTCTTTTCCTCAACCATTGCGTCAAGCGCTTCTCTCGTGAAGACGCCGCCTGCAAGCTCAACGTACTTCACAGGGGTGATCAGCATACCAACCTTGATGGCGTCGATGCCGTAAACGGCTACGATCGTATCAAAGTCAGCAACTGCGATCTCTGCGACGAAACGCATACCGAGCGTTGCTGCGGAATCGGTGACCTTAAGGCCAACCTTCTTCTGCGTCTTGGGTGCGGTGATCACGGTTGCCTCTGCAACAACGTTTTCCGTCAGCGTCAAAGCCGTGCCGGGAACGACGGTGTCTTCGCCGATGGTGTAGGCAACGACTGCCTTACCGTCGAGGGTTGCGGGAAGCGTGTAGGTTGCGGTTGCAACAGCCACCTTCTCCACTTCTTCGC
>JAZSBJ010000090.1:0-6781 GCA_045602305.1 Eubacteriales bacterium
AAGGAAGCTATGCGTCTTGCAATGCACAAACTTCCCATCAAGTGTAAGTTTATCACCCGCGAGACGGAAGCACAGGAGGGTTAAGCCGTGAAAGTAAAGGAACTCAGAGAAATGAACGGCGAGCAGCTCAATGCAAAGCTCGCTGACCTGAAAAAGGAACTCTTCAATCTCCGCTTCCAGCATGCGATCAATCAGCTTGACAATCCTCACAAGATTGCAGATGTAAAGCACGACATCGCACGCGTTATGACCGTTCTTCGTGAGAAGAATGCATAAGGAGGACGAAAGAATGGAAGAGCGTAACCTTAGAAAAGTAAGAGTCGGTAAGGTCGTCAGCAACAAGATGGAAAAGACCATCGTCGTTGCCATCGAGGACCACGTCCGTCATCCTAAGTACAACAAGATCATGAAGCGCACCATTAAGATCCACGCTCACGACGAGCAGAACATCTGCTCCGTTGGCGATAAGGTGTCCGTCATGGAAACGAGACCTCTCTCCAAGACCAAGAGATGGAGACTCGTTGAGATCATCGAAAAGGTGAAGTAATTCTTCACTGCAAGCTAAAAGTTTCAATAATCACAGTAGGCAGGTCACAAAGCTTGCCGAAACAAGGAGGAAACAACCGTGATTCAGCAACAGACACTTATGAAAGTCGCTGATAACACCGGTGCGAAGGAGATTATGTGTATCCGCGTACTCGGTGGTTCCGGTCGCCGCTATGCCAACATTGGTGATGTGGTGGTTGCCTGCGTGAAGAAGGCAGCACCCGGTGGCGTCGTGAAAAAGGGCGACGTTGTCAAGGCTGTTGTCGTAAGAAGTGTAAAGGGTGTCCGCCGTGCGGATGGCTCTTACATTAAATTCGACGAGAATGCAGCCGTTATCCTGAAGGAAGATAATAACCCTAAGGGAACCCGTATTTTTGGCCCTATCGCAAGAGAGCTTCGTGACAAGGACTTCACCAAGATCCTGTCGCTTGCTCCCGAAGTTCTGTAAGGAGGAGACGAAATGAAGGCACTTCATATTAAGAAAGATGACCTTGTAGTCGTCATCTCCGGCGAAGACAAGGGCGTTCGCGGAAAGGTCATTGCCGTATCCCCCGAAGAGGGCAAGGTAATGGTCGAGGGCGCGAACATCGTATCTAAGCACAGCAAGGCTCGCCGCCAGGGTGAGGTATCCAGCATCGTTAAGACCGAGGGCGCTATGTACGCTTCCAAGGTGATGCTCGTTTGCCCCAAGTGCGACAAGGGCGTGCGTGTAAAGATCGCCGTTGAAGAAAAGGACGGCAAGAAGATTAAGACTCGCGTTTGCGCTAAGTGCGGCGCGAAGATTTAAGGGAGGGAAATGAATTATGTCTAGATTCAGTGAACTTTATAAAAGTGAAGTAGCTCCCGCCCTGATGACCAAGTTTGCATACAAGAGCCCTATGCAGATCCCCAAGTTCGACAAGATCGTGATCAACGTCGGCGCAGGTGATGCAAAGGAAAACTCCAAGGTGATCGACGCGATCATCGCAGACCTTACCCTCATCACCGGTCAGAAGGCTGTTCCGACCTACGCAAAGAAGTCGGTTGCAAACTTCAAGCTCCGTGAAGGTATGAAGATCGGCGCAAAGGTAACGCTCCGCGGCGAGCGTATGTATGAGTTTATGGATAAGCTGTTCAGCTTCGCGCTGCCTCGCGTCCGTGACTTCAAGGGTATCAACCCCAACGCCTTCGACGGCAGAGGCAACTACGCTCTCGGCCTGAAGGAACAGCTCATTTTCCCCGAGATCGAGTACGATAAGGTGGAAAAGGTCCGCGGTATGGATATCATCTTCGTTACCACCGCGAACACCGACGAAGAAGCAAAAGAGCTGCTCACCCTGATGGGCGCGCCCTTTGCGAAATAAGAAAGGGAGGTAAATAAAAATGGCAAAGACTTCTATGAAGCTGAAGCAGCAGAGACCTCAAAAGTTCTCTACTCGTGAGTACAACCGTTGCAAGATCTGCGGCAGACCTCACGCTTACCTCCGTAAGTACGGAATTTGCCGTATCTGCTTCCGTGAGCTCGCATACAAGGGCGAGATTCCCGGCGTCAGAAAGGCAAGCTGGTAAAAAATTCTCTCTCTACCGGCAGGAAAGCGCAAAGCCCTTTTACCACCGGTCAGCCACCGTGCATCGCACGGTAGCAAGCACAATGAACTTGCATCAAGGAGGATATTAAAATGCAAATTTCAGATGTCATCGCAGACATGCTCACCAGAATCCGCAATGCCAACGACGCAAAGCACGATACGGTAGATGTTCCTGCATCCAACATGAAGAAGGCAATCGCAGAGATCCTGCAGAGCGAGGGCTACATTAAGTCCTACAACGTCGTAGACGACGGCAAGCAGGGCATCATCCGCATTGCTCTGAAGTACGCTCCCGGCAAGCAGAAGGTCATTCACGGCCTTCGCCGCGTATCGAAGCCCGGTCTTCGTATCTACGCAAGCTGCGAGGAGATGCCCCGCGTTCTTAACGGTCTTGGAATCGCAATCGTTTCCACCTCTAAGGGTGTTATGACCGACAAGAAGGCAAGAGAAGAAAACGTTGGCGGCGAAGTTCTCGCCTTCGTTTGGTAAGGGAGGGTAAAGAGATGTCTAGAATCGGAAGAGCACCCATTACCATTCCCGCAGGCGTGACGGTTACCGTCGGCACCGAGAATTTCGTAACCGTAAAGGGCCCCAAGGGCGAGCTCAAGCAGAGCTTCAGCCCCGCAATGGCTATCACCGTCGAGGGCAACGTCCTCACCGTGACCCGCCCCAACGATGAGAAGGAAAACCGTGCGATCCACGGTCTCACCCGTACCCTCATCAACAATATGGTGGTCGGCGTTACCGAGGGCTACTCCAAGACCCTTGAGATCAACGGTGTCGGTTACAGAGCAGAGAAGCAGGGCAAGAAGCTCGTGCTCAGCCTTGGCTACTCGCACCCCGTTTTCTTTGAGGAAAACGACGACGTAAAGTTTGACCTGCCCAACAACACCACCATCGTGGTCAGCGGCATCAACAAGCAGATCGTCGGTCAGATCGCGGCTCAGATCCGCTCTAAGAGACCTCCCGAGCCTTACCTCGGCAAGGGTATCAAGTACACCGGTGAACGCATCCGCCGTAAGGCCGGAAAGACCGGTAAATAATTAGAAAGGAGTAGACACAATGGTTAAGAGAACAGATAGCAACAAACAGCGTCTGAAGAGACACGTAAGAGTAAGAAGCAAGATCTCCGGTACCGCAGAGCGTCCCCGCCTTGCAGTGTATCGCTCGAACGCCAACATCAGCGCACAGATCATCGATGACGTAAAAGGCGTGACCCTCGTATCTGCTTCTACCGTCGAGGCTTCCTTCGACGGAATCGGCTCCAACAAAGCCGCAGCTGCTAAGATCGGCGAGCTCATCGCTGAGAGAGCGCTTGCAAAGGGTATCACCACTGTCGTATTCGACCGTGGCGGCTATATCTATCACGGACGTGTATCGGAATTGGCTGAAGGCGCTCGCAAGGGCGGCCTTAAGTTCTGATCCGGTTTGTACACATTCAAAGCAATTTGAATTCATTTAAAGGAGTAAAAACATGGCAAAAAAGTTTGATGCAGCAGGCGTAGAACTCGAAGAAAAGCTTGTTGTTCTGAACCGTGTTTCCAAGACCGTGAAGGGCGGCCGTATCGCCCGCTTCGCAGCGCTGATGGTAGTCGGCGACCGCGATGGTCACGTTGGCTTTGGTCTGGGAAAGGCTTCCGAGGTGCCCGATGCGATCCGCAAGGGTATTGAGGATGCAAAGAAAAATATGATTAAGGTGTCGCTCAACGGCAACACCATTCCTCACGAGATCGTCGGTGTCTACGGCGCAGGTAAGGTTATCCTTAAGCCCGCTGCAGACGGTACCGGTATCATCGCAGGTGGCACTGTCCGTGCCATCCTCGAGCTTGCAGGTGTGAAGAACATTCGTGCAAAGTGCCTTCGTTCCTCTAACCCCATCAACGTTGTTAAGGCAACGTTCGAGGGCCTCAAGGAGCTCCGCACCATCGAGGAAGTTGCAGCACTGCGCGGTATTCCCGCAGACAAAGTGAAGGGCTAAGGAGGACAAGGAAAATGGAAAAGGTAAAAGTAGTACTTGTCAAGAGCCTCATCGCTGCAAAGCCTGCTCAGAAGGCGACCGCTGAGGCACTCGGTCTGCGCAAGATCGGTGATTTCAACATCGTCAACAACGATGCAGTTCTCGCCGGCCAGGTTCGCGTAATTCGTCACCTCGTTAAGGTAGAAACCGTTTAATCGGAATAAGAAGGAGGAAAACAAATGAAGCTCCATGAACTTTCTCCTGCGGAGGGCTCCGTTAAGGCGTCTTACCGTAAGGGCAGAGGTCCGGGTTCCGGAAACGGAAAAACCGCGGGTAAGGGTCACAAGGGTCAGAACGCTCGCTCCGGCGGCGGTGTCCGTCCCGGATTTGAAGGCGGCCAGATCCCGCTTTACAGAAAGCTTCCCAAGAGAGGCTTTTACAACAAGTTTGGCAAGTGCTATGCAATTGTCAACGTAGAAGTTTTAAACATTTTTGAAGACGGCGCAGTCGTTGACGCAGCCGCTCTTCTCGAGTGCGGCGTAATCAGCGAGGTTTGCGACGGCGTAAAGATCCTTGGCAGAGGCGAACTCACTAAAAATCTTACCGTGAAAGCAAATATCTTTTCGGAAACCGCAAAAGGAAAGATTGAGGCTAAGGGTGGAAAGATCGAGGTGATCTGATATGCTGCAGACACTGAAGAACGCTTGGAAAACGGTTGACATTCGCAAGAAGTTGATCTACACCTTGATCATTCTTCTTCTGTACCGCATCGGTACGGTCATCCCCGTTCCCTTCGTGAACGCTTCCGGATTCTCGACCAGCTTCGGCGGAACCATTCTCGATTACCTCAACACGCTTTCGGGCGGCGCGCTGCAATTCGCAACGCTCTTCGCGCTCGGTATCTCTCCCTACATCACCGCGTCGATCGTCATCCAGCTTTTGACGGTTGCGATCCCCGCACTTGAGCGTCTTGCTCAGCAGGGTGAAGAGGGAAAGAAGAAAATCAACAACCTCACCCGTTATGCAACGGTCATTCTTTCCGTTGTAACGGCAATCGGTTATTACTTCCTCTTGAAAAACAGCGGAAGCAATATGGTCACGCGTGAGGGACAGACCGTTCTCGGCGCATTCGTTATCATCGTTTGCTACTGCGCGGGCGCATCGCTCGTTATGTGGCTCGGCGAGAAGATCAACGAAAACGGCATCGGAAACGGTATCTCCAT
This sequence comes from Eubacteriales bacterium, assembly GCA_045602305.1. Taxonomy (GTDB): domain Bacteria; phylum Bacillota; class Clostridia; order Oscillospirales; family CAG-272; genus UBA1740. Next base: position 5,295 of record JAZSBJ010000090.1, read on the forward strand.
CATCCTCTTCGCGAACATCATTTCGGGTCTTCCCGCAAAGATGATTCGCCTTGTAGACCTTTGCATCGTCGGTTTCGGCGGTGGCAAGCCCGGTCTTTGGGGTACGCTCTCTCTCGTGTTCGCTATCGCTTATATTGCACTTCTCATTGCGATGGTCGTGTTCTGTGTTTATGTCACGGGCTCCGAGCGTCGTATCTCCGTGCAGTATGCAAAGCGTGTCGTCGGCCGCAAAATGTACGGCGGGCAGAGTCAGAATCTGCCTCTCAAGCTCAATATGGCAGGCGTTATGCCGGTCATCTTCGCCTCGTCCATCATCTCGCTTCCTGCGACGATTATGGCATTTTGTCAGGTCCCCACGCCCGATTCTTGGGAAAAAGCAACCGGCTTCTGGCAGCACGTAAACTTCCTGCTCAGAAGCGATGGATGGATCTATCCCATTCTGTTGTTTGTTCTCATCATCGCCTTCTCTTACTTCTACATTCAGATCTCCTTCAACCCTGTTGAGGTGTCGAACAACCTGAAGAAGAACGGCGGTACCATTCTCGGATGCCGTCCCGGCGCACCTACCGCGGACTATATCCGAAAGAGCCTGTCGAAGATCACCCTCATCGGTGCATTCTTCCTCAGCATCGTGGCAATCGTTCCCATCATTCTCGTGCCCATCGCAATGGAGCCTCTGGTAGAAGCGGCTCTCAAGGCACATCCCGCATACAGCGCATACGCTTCCTCGTATATCTCGCACTTCACCAGCTCCTTCGCCTTTGGCGGCACCTCGCTGCTCATCGTCGTCGGTGTTGCGCTTGAACTTGTGCGTGACATTGAGGCGCAGCTGTCTATGCGCAGCTATAAGGGCTTTTTGAACTAAGATACCCGACAAGGAGGGAAAAGGAAATGAATATCATCTTCCTTGGAGCTCCCGGTGCTGGTAAAGGCACGCAGGCAGAGATCGTGTCGAAAAGACTTTCTATTCCCACGATCTCTACCGGTGCTATGATCCGGGAAGCCTTAAAGGCAGGGACTGAGATGGGTCTTGCCGCAAAAAAATACACCGACGCAGGTGCGCTCGTTCCCGATGAGGTCGTAATCGGCATCATTAAGGAGCGTCTTGCGAAGGCGGATTGTGCGAACGGATTTATCCTTGACGGATTTCCTCGCACCGTGCCTCAGGCTGAGGCACTCGACAAAATGGGTGTTAAGATCGACATCGTTCTTTCTCTTGAGGTTTCGGACGAAGCCATCGTAGAGAGAATGAGTGGACGCCGCGTTTGCGACAAGTGCGGAGCCTCGTATCACACGAAGTATCTGCCTGCCAAGGACGGCGTGCATTGCGATAAGTGCGGAGAAGCACTGTCCATTCGCCGCGACGACGCGCCCGAGGTTGTCTTAAGTCGTCTTGAAGTGTATCACAGCACCACAGAGCCGCTCAAGGATTACTACGCGAAGGTAGGAATTCTTAAGCTGGTAGAGGGACAAGAAGCGGTTGAAGA
>JAZSBJ010000091.1:0-2931 GCA_045602305.1 Eubacteriales bacterium
AGCAATACTCCATATCCTCAACGTCATAAACGCCGGGCTCGGGCACGAAGTCAAGCGGCGAAAGGCAGGAAAGGCGCACGCCCCCCTTTTTTCCACTCTTCACGAGGGTGGAATCCCACTCCACGAACCACACGCTGCCGCCGTAAATGTAGGTGTAGCGCTCGTCGATGTCGTTGAGCTTTTCAAAGGGAAGCTCTCGCCGTAAGGAAGCACAAAGATACTCGATGGCTTTGGCGCATCTGTCGTTTTGCTCGGTGTAGTGCTTTGCCTCGGCGGCGGGGGTGGGAATGAGGGTGGATACCTGCGATTCGATCAGCTCGTATGTGATGTTGCGGACGACCGAGGCAGATACGCTTGAGTGGTCGATCGCGCGAGAGCCCTTGTACTGTGCGCGGTTTTGCTCAAGGCGGTCGAAAAGCGCCGATTGCCGATCAAGGCTCTTTCGGTAAAGCTCCTTGAAGTAGGAAAGGCGATCGGTAATTTCTGATAGATTCATAAGGGTTCTCCGTATTTTTCTTTGAGATAGCGCTTGCCGTCCCTGCCCGCGTTTTTGTAGTCCTCCCACATATCCGCACTCCAAGGGCGGCGCGGCGCTTGGGCTTCTTCCCGCGCGGGGTGAGTAAAGGTGATGGCAAAGCCGCGAAGCGCGTCGGGCGCGTGGGTGATGGCGTGGGGCTCGGTTAGGGTGTCGGATGGCTTCATAGGGTCAATTTGGAGCAAGGGCAGGCACCGAATGATCTCGCGGCACTGCTTAAAGATGTGCAGCCGCGTGTGCCCGTTTTCGTCCTTTTTTAAAAGCTCCTTGATGGAAAGCCAGCCCGTTTCTCTGTCGTTTGAGGACTTGGTGAAGAAAACGCCCCCCTCGGCAAATAGGATCGCCTTGCTTTTTCCCGTTTCTTGCGAACGGCTCCAAAGATCGGGCGGTGCGAGTGTTGCGTAGATCTCGTCCTTGCCGTTATATTCGCATATCCTTTTTGCCGCGTCGGAAATGATGAGTCCGCTTTCGCAAAGCTCGCGGTAGACGTAAATATCTCCGTCGGGGGCAATGGCGATCCAAAGGCAGGCAAGGCGGTCAAGACCGTAGTCGACGGTACGGTATCGCCGCCAGCTCTCGGGAATGGGGAAGGGCTCACACACGTGCGCCTCTTCCGAAAATTCGGGGAAGTACTGTCCCTCAAAAATGTTCCAATCCCCAAGAAGCAACGCCCTTCTTTGGTTTTCGGGCAGAGCAAGCAAGCGCTTTTTGTAGTCGGGATCTCCTTTCATTAGAAAGAGGTTGTCGTCGATTTTAGACGGAATGAAGATGCGCGTCGTGCCCTCGGCGGAAAACATCTCGCCCGCAGGGGCGGGGTCAATAAAGCGCTCCTTGACCCACGCGTGTCCCACCCCCCCGGGGTTGGTGGAGGACTTGACCTGCTTTGGGTACCCCTCGGTGCCGCGCAGTCTTGAGATGAGATAGACGTATTGGAATTCCGTGAAGTGCGTCAATTCGTCGAAGCGAATGACGTCGTACTCCGCCGATTGGTATTGGAACACGTCGTTCTCGGTGGCAGAATAGCCAAAGTCGATGATGCTTCCGTTTTTGAATTTTCCCGTGTGCGAGGATGCGTTATAGGTGTAGATCTCCTTGGGGAAAAGTCCGAGAGAAACGCGGATAAGCGACTTTTCAAGCTCCGCATAGGTGCGGCGCAGGATCAGCTGCTTCGAGCGCGGATAGCGTATGGCATAGCGCAGTGCGTCCACTAGCTGTCCATACGATTTTCCGCCGCCCGCCGCGCCCCCGAAAAGCACCTCGGTGGCGTCTGCACGCAGAAAGGAGAGCTGCTTTTCCGTAACGAAAATCTGCATAGCGTCTTTCCTCATTTACTTCACCTCAGGCTCCGTCAAACGGATCTCCACGCCAAACGGCTCGTCCGCATCCGTTCCCTTTTCCGCAAAGCCGAAGCGTGCGGTCAAAAGGAACTTTGCAAAGGAGCCGTCAAGGCGGCGGTGAAGCGCCCCGTCTGTGATGCGGTCGGCGAGGATCTCCTCACACTCTTCCCAAACGGCACGAAAATCCGCGTTTTGTTCCTTGAAACGGCGCAATGCGCCCACGGTCGTACCAAGGGAGTGGGCAAAGCGCACGAAAGAGGGAATGTCCTCTTTGTATTCGCTCCCCTCACACCCCGCCGTTTTGAAGTAGTGAAGCATTCGCTCTCCTAACATCTCAGAGGTCATAGGAATCTCCTTTCTTTTGAATTCGTCACCCGACTACACCAATATTGTAGCAAACATTTAACTCGTTTTGGGTATAAAAAAACGGGGGTTTTTTTGTACCTATTTTGAGTAACGGCAAATATTGGCAATTTCCGACAGAGCTTTTCGCAAAGAAAAAACGGTTGCCGTGGGGCAACCGTTCTGTGTCAAGAAAGATAGCGTTCAAAAATATTTGCGATGCGCTCGGAGGTCTTTCCGTCGCCAAAGACGAGCGACGGCTTCCTTGGGCGGGGATGGTCGAGAAATTCCGTGACGGCGCGCGAAACGGCATCTCTTTTGCGCCCGACGAGGTGAAGCACCCCCGCATCCACCCCCTCGGCGCGCTCAGTTTCCTCGCGCAAGAGAAGCGTTGGCGTGCCAAGGGCGGTCGCTTCCTCGGAAACACCGCCGCTATCGGTCAGGGCGAGGGTGGCGCGGGCAAGCAGATTGCGAAAGAGGTGGGGAGATACGGGCTCACAAAGGGTGACGCGTGCGATGGGGGCAAGCGTGCTTTCCACAGCACGGCGAAGGCGGGGGTTGGGGTGCATCGGGAAAAGCAAGCGATAGTCCGTTCGCGCCTCAAGCGCCTCTGCAACGCCGCGGAGCATCTCTTCAAAGGTGTCCGTGGATTCGCGTCTATGAAGCGTTAAGAGGACGAGCCGATCGCCGCCCTCAAGCAGGGAAGTCGGATCGTAG
>JAZSBJ010000092.1:0-3630 GCA_045602305.1 Eubacteriales bacterium
GCTCGCGGATCTTTTCCAGCTCGCACTTGATGTCTACCACGTGCGAGGCAATCACGGAAGAGGAGCATTTAGAGCCGATGGTGTTGGTTTCGCGGTTCATCTCCTGCATTAAGAAATCGAGCTTTCTGCCCGCAGGCTCGCCCGACGAGAGAATTTCCGCAAAGGCGGCAAAGTGACTTGCAAGACGCACAAGCTCCTCGTCCACCGCCAAGCGATCCGCCATAATGGCGCACTCGGTTAGAACCCTTGCTTCATCGGGTACGAGCGCGTGCTCCGCAAGCACGGTACGCAAGCGTCCTTCCAGCTTTTCGCGATAGGCGGCGATCTCCTCGCGCGAGCGCGCGGCGATCTTTTCGGTGGTGGCGCGGATATTCTCTACCTTTTCCTTTAGGTCGCGCTCAATGCGCTCTCCCTCGGCACAGCGCATCGCACTGTGGTCACGGGCGGCAAGAGCAAGCACCTCTTCGATGCGCGCGTAATCCTCGCTCACGTCCTCTTCCACCTTCACGACGGTAAAGACCTCGCGGTTTTCGGCGACCTTCATCACCGAAATGTCGTCCAAAAGCCCGTAATCGTCACGCAAGCGCGCAAGCGCCGCAAGATACCCCGCAAGGTACTCCTCGTCAAGCGTGATCTGCGACACCGCCGACCCCTTTCCCTGCACCGAAACGGAAGCGTCCAGTTTTCCGCGGGAAAGCACGTTCTTTTGTAAATACGCCTTGATCTTTTCCTCAAACGCCGCATAGGCGCGGGGGAGCTTTACGTTGCAGTCGAAGTATCGGCTGTTCACCGAGCGAAGCTCGACGGTGATGGTCTTATCCTCCCATTCGATCTGCGCCCGCCCAAAGGCGGTCATACTCTTTAGCATTTACCCTTTTTCTCCTTTTTGTCGCCGCGAATGACCTTGTTGATCTCCTCAAGAAAGGTGTCCGCGTCCTTAAATTCACGGTAGACCGAGGCAAAGCGCACGTAAGACACCGCGTCCAATTCACGCAGGTGCGACATCACCATCTCGCCGATCTTCTCGGTCGCGATCTCGGTGACAAGCGCGTTTTGCAGCTCTCTTTCAATGGCGCCAACGAGCGCCCCCACGTCCACGGGTCGCTTTTGGCAAGCGTGCATAATGCCCGCTTCGAGCTTGTTTCGGTCAAAGTACTCGCGGCTGCCGTCCTTTTTGATGACGGTGATGGGCGTCGTTTCAATGACCTCGTAGGTGGTGAAGCGTTTTCCGCATTCGGCGCACTCACGGCGGCGACGAATGCTGTTGCCTTCCTCGGTGGGACGGCTATCAAGCACGCGGCTATCCGAAAAACCGCAGTTGGGACATTTCAAGGGGCTATCCTCCGTTAAATATAGTTATTTAGTATATTATATCATAAATATATTGCAAAATCAAGTATCATTCGAAGATTTTGGGGCAATTTTCGACACCGAAACACTTGCAAAAATCGTTTTTTTGTAGTATAATATGTTATCTAGCCCCGAATTCGTCCTACACAGACCGAAAGGAGCACCCCAAACAATGAGAACAGACGGTAAAAGAGTCAAGAACGCATCTCCCTCTTATCTTGTCGGCGCGTATATGATGCACAAGCGCTACGACGCTTTGAATATGACCGAGGTCGACGTGCCTCTTTCCCCCATCAGCGACTACGTTCGCAAAAAGCGCGGAGAGGGCGTACGCCTCTCCCATCTCGGCGTCATTCTCGCCGCCTACGTACGCACCGCTGCCGAATTTCCCCTGCTCAACCGCTTTTTCGTCAACAAGCGCCCCTATGCGCGGCGCGAGCTTGCGGTGTGTATGGTGGTGATGAAGCCGGGCGGGGACGACGGAACGACGAGCAAAATGACCTTTGAGCTTGAAGATGATATTTTCGCCGTACAAAAAACGCTCGACCGCTTTATCGACGACAACCGCGTCGAGGGCGACAACAACGCAACGGACGACGCCGCACGCGTCCTCACCAAGATCCCGGGACTTCTCTCGGTGGGCTCCGTCCTTTTCCGCTTCCTTGACCGCTACGGGCTTCTCCCGCGCGCAATCATCGACGCATCGCCCTTTCACGCCTCTATTTTGATCTCCAACCTCGCGTCCATCGGCACGGGGCATATCTATCACCACGTCTACGACTTCGGTACGACGAGCATCGCGCTCACCATCGGCAAAACGCGCGAGGTGGCGGTGCGCCACGGAAACTCGGTGCGCTTTGAGCGATGCCTGCCCTTCGGCGTATCGATGGACGAGCGCATTTGTAACGGCAGTTATTTCGCGATGGCATTTGCCCGCTTTAAGGAATACCTCGCCGACCCCGAAAAGCTCGAGGGTCCCTCGGCGTATCCCATCGTTCGCGAATGGGCGCGCCCCGGCGAATACGAGCTTTTGCGCGCAAAGCGCCTTTACCGCGAAGCCAAGAAGACCGCCAAAGCGCTCCCCAAGAGCGAAAGAAGCGCGGCGCTTCAAAAGGCGAAGGACGAATACCGCACGGCAAAAGCCGAGGCAAAGGCGCTCCGCCGTGCCGCGAGAGGAGTGAAGGCAGCGTGTGCATAACGAAACGCCTTTTGTCCCTCGCGCTTGCCCTTGCACTGCTTTTGGGACTTTGGGCTTGCGGCGCATCCCCCTTCCAAGACGGCGCACAAAACGGCACCTCCGGGGGAAGCGGTGATGGGGAAGATTTCACCCCGCCCACCTACACCGAGGTAGTAAAGACCACCTTTGAAAAGAGCTACGCCGATCAGCTTTCTCCCAACGAGAAGCACATCTACGACAAGATCGCCGCCCTCACCCCCGGCGTGGATTCGGTAGAGCTTTCGCTCCCCGAGCAGCCCGCGCTTTGCCGCGGACGCGCCCCCACCGAGGCGGAGCAAACGGAGCTAAAGGAACGCCTTAGTTCTTGGACGGCAAACGCGCTCTATGCGCTTTGGCTCGACACCCCCGAGCTTTTCTGGCTCGATCATACGCGCTACTCCTACTCAATGCAGATCGCGGCAGGGGATGACGGCATCGTCCGTCTTGAAAAGCTGACGCTTTCGCTCACCGTCACGGGCACGGCAACCCAGATCGCACTGCAAAAGAACATTCTCGAAGCCGCTACCGCCGACTTTAAGCCCACGGGCACCGTCGCGGAAAAGGTCGCCTACATCAACAGCTATCTGTGCAAGCGCATCACCTACGACAAGGAAGCCGCAAACCGCGCAAGCGTGATCGGCGCACTCGTCGACGGCAAGTGCGTTTGCGAGGGCTATGCCCGCGCCTTTGCGTATCTTGCAAAAAAGGCGGACATCTCGGCAGTCAATATCCCCGGCTACGCCACGACGGACGAGGGCACCGAGGGGCATATGTGGAACGCCGTTTTGATCGACGGCACGTACTATGCCGTGGATGCCACTTGGAACGACACGACGAAGGAGAGCGTTTATTTGCTCGTGGGCAACCACACCCTTTGCCACGGAAAGAGCTTTGGTCTAACGCACAAGCCCGATATGCTGACTGAGAGTGACGCGCACAAGGCGTTCGCTTTCCCCAAGATCTCGGACTCCGCCTACCAAGGAAAGCATTGATTTGCAAACTTAAGTTTTCATTTTATATAGAAAAGGCAACCGTTAATTTTAATATTTACAAAAACAGAGACC
>JAZSBJ010000093.1:0-5565 GCA_045602305.1 Eubacteriales bacterium
TCGCACGACGAGGTTACCTTCCGCGCCTTTGTGAAGGTTCTCCTCGGTGAGATCCCCGCTACGGGCAAGAGCCCCGTCGGGATGAAGGGCTTTTTTGAAAGAGAAACCGACTAAACCAAAGAAAAAAACACCTTCTTTTAAGAAGGTGTTTTTTTGGGGAAATTTCCATATTCTTTTTGGAAAATTCCCTTGCTTTTGTGCGCGGGATTCGCTAAAATGAAGATAGTATCCCGCGCATTGCGCGAAAGGAGCCTTTATGGATAACAAACAGATAGAAGCCTTGCTTGAAAGTCTTTCGACCGAGGAGTTATGCGGTCAGCTGCTCAACTTTTCTATCGCACCCAAAACCTCTCTTGAGAAGCTCACGGAGCTCTTTGAGAAAACGCGCCCCGGCGCCCTTTTCTTTAACGCCGACACGCCCGCCGAGCGTATTCGCGAGGTGACGGCGCTTGCCAATCGGTATACAAAGGTTCCCGTGATCGTATCTGCCGATACCGAATACGGTCCCGGATGCTGCATTAAGGACGCCCCCTATATGCCCTTCCCGATGTCGTGGGGTGCGGCAGACGACGAGGCACTCGTCGAGCGTGCGGGTGAAATTACGGGCGAGATGTGCCGAAACGCGGGCATCCATTGGTCGTTTTCGCCTGTCGTTGACATCAGCTACAACAAGGACAATCCCAGCGGCAACGTTCGCCTTATCTCGGATAGCCCGAAGCAGGTCGCAAAGATGGCACGCGCCTATGTGCGCGGTCAGCAGAAGAACGGGATGATGGTCGCGGGGTGTAAGCATTTCCCCGCTGCCGGTATGGACGACAGAAATCCGCATTTCTGCACCACGGTGAACTTCTTTTCCAAGGAAGAGTGGATGGAAACCTATGGGTATGTTTATCGCGAAATGTTCAAGGAGAACGTGGGCTCGGTGATGATTGGACACACCGCGTTTCCCGCCAACGAGGAAGAGTGCGATCCCATTCTCGGCTACAAGCCCGGCACGCTCAGCTACAATACGATGACGCGCCTACTCAAGGGTGAGCTTGGGTATGACGGTTGCCTCGTTTCGGACGCGATGAGTATGGTCGGCACGAGTGTAATGTGTCCCCCCGACCGCCTTGCGATCGAATTTATCAAAAACGGCGGCGATATGCTTCTATTCCCCCAAGAGCGTGACTTCGGTTATTTAATGGGTGCCATTGAGCGCGGTGAGATTACAAGAGAGCGTCTTCTTGACGCGGTGCGCCGCATTCTCCGTATGAAGGCGCAGGCGCATCTCTTTGAGGAAAGGGAAGTGCCCCAAAGCTCCGACGCTGAGCCTGCGAAGGAGCTACTTGCCGTGTGCCAAAAAATCGCCGATAAGTCTATCACCGTCATTCGCAATTCGCAAAACCTCATTCCGCTTTCTCTCCCGAAGGGAGCAAAATTCCTCATCATCAACATTCAAAGAAATACAAGCACCGTGTTCCCGCAGTATATGGAGCATATCACGGTCCTCAAGGAAGAACTTGAGGCAAGAGGATACGTTGCGGATATGATCAGTGCTTTCGGCATCAATCACAACAAGCTCGAAGCGGATATGAAGAATTACGACTGTATTCTCTTTAACTGCCGCATCAACCCGATGGTGTATCTCGGTGGCTCCAATCGCCTCAACTGGGACAACATTATGGCGTTTTGGAGAGGTGTGGGCGTTGCACATCCTCGCGTCATCTTCACGTCGTTCGGTGACCCGTATAAGCTCTACGAGCTGCCCTTTTTACGCACCTACGTCAACGCGTACTCGCACGACGAGGTTACCTTCCGCGCCTTTGTGAAGGTTCTCCTCGGTGAGATCCCCGCGCTTGGCAAGAGCCCCGTCGGGATGAAGGGCTTTTTCGAAAGAGAAACCGATTAACGGAAAGAGAAAAGCACCTTCTTAGGAAGAAGGTGCTTTTTTATGAAAAAATCCATATTTTTTGGGAAAATTTCCCTTGTCTTTTCTTTTCTGTTCCGTTAGAATAAAAATAGTACCCCGCGCTATGCGCGAAAGGAGTCTTTATGGATAACAAACAAATGGAAGCCCTGCTTGAAAGTCTTTCGACCGAGGACCTGTGCGGTCAGCTGCTCAATTTCTTCATTGCTCCAAAAGCTACACCTGAAAAGCTCGCAGAGCTTTTCGAAAAAACGCGCCCCGGCGCCATCTTCTTCAACGGAAACACGCCCCCCGAGCGCATTCGCGAGGTGACGGCACTTGCTAACAAGTATACAAAGATTCCCGTGATCGTGTCTGCCGATACCGAATACGGTCCCGGATGCTGCATTAAGGACGCCCCCTATATGCCTTTCCCGATGTCGTGGGGTGCGGCAGACGACGAGGCCCTTGTCGAGCGTGCGGGCGAGATCACGGGCGAGATCTGCCGAAAGGCGGGCGTGCATTGGTCTTTCGCTCCCCTCGTTGACATCAACTACAACAAGGACAATCCCGTCGTAAACGTCCGTGCCATTTCGGATAGCCCGAAGCAAGTTGCAAAGATGGCGCGTGCCTACGTGCGCGGTCAGCAGAAGAACGGAATGATGGTCGCGGGCTGTAAGCATTTCCCCGGCGACGGTATGGACGACAGAAACCAGCACTTCTGCACCACCATCAACTCTCTTTCCAAAGAGGAGTGGATGGAAACCTATGGGTATGTTTATCGCGAAATGTTCAAGGAGAACGTGGGCTCGGTGATGATCGGGCATATCGCGTTCCCCGCCAACGAGGAAGAGTGTGACCCCATCCTCGGCTGCAAGCCCGGCACCCTCAGCTACAACACGATGACGCGTCTGCTCAAGGGCGAGCTTGGCTACAAGGGCTGCCTCATTTCCGACGCGATGAGTATGGTCGGCACGAGCGTAATGTGTCCCCCCGACCGCCTTTCGATCGAGTTTATCAAGAACGGCGGCGATATGCTCCTCTTCCCCCAAGAGCGTGACTTCGGTTATTTAATGGGTGCCATTGCGTCGGGCGAGATCACAAGAGAGCGTCTTCTTGACGCGGTGCGCCGCATTCTCCGTACGAAGGATCAGGTGCGCCTTTTCGAGGATCAAGCGGCGCTCGAAGAATCCGTTACCGTTTCGGGCGACCTGCTTGCCGTTTGCCAAGAGATCGCGGATAAGTCCATCACGGTAATTCGTAACGCGCAAAACCTCATTCCGCTTTCTCTCCCGAAGGGAGCAAAATTCCTCATCATCAACATTCAGAAAAACGGCGAGAACGTCGTGTTCCCCCAGTATATGGACCATATCAAGGTCCTCAAGGAAGAGCTTGAGGCGAGAGGGTACGTTGCGGATATGATCAGTGCCTACGGCATCAATCACAACAAGCTCGAAGCGGATATGAAGAATTACGACTGTATTCTCTTTAACTGCCGCATCAACCCGATGGTTTATCTTGGCGGAACGAATCGCTTGAACTGGGATAACATTATGTCGTTCTGGAGAGGTGTCGGTGTGGCACACCCCTGTGTCATCTTTACCTCGTTCGGCGACCCCTATAAGCTCTACGACCTGCCCTTCCTTCGCACCTACGTCAACGCGTACTCGCACGACGAGGTCACCTTCCGCGCTTTTGTGAAGGTCCTGCTCGGTGAGATCCCCGCGCTTGGCAAGAGCCCCGTCGGGATGAAGGGCTTCTTTGAAAGAGAAACGGATTGAGTATTCCCCAAACCCCTTAAGCACTTTGACAGACAATATAAAAAGCCGACCTTAACAGGTCGGCTTTTTTGCGTTGTTTTTGAAAAAATCTTACCCAAAGCTTTTTGGGGCGCCCTTTTTCACGAAAAAGGGCGCATTCCCTTATTTGAAGAACTTGACTGCGGAACGGAACATTCCGATGTCGTAGTCACCGGGCACGTTGCGGTAAAGACCGTAGCCGATACGCTCTGCGTGTCCCATCTTACCAAAGACGCGGCCGTCGGGCGAGGTGATGCCCTCAATGGCGGCAACCGAGTCATTGGGATTGAAGTGGACGTCATAGCTGGGAGAACCGTCCATATCCACGTATTGGGTGGCGATCTGTCCGTTCTCTGCGAGCTTCTTTACCCACGCATCCGAGCAAAGGAACTTGCCCTCGCCGTGCGAGATCGGCACGGAGTAGACCTTGCCTACCTCTGCGTCAGCAAGCCAAGGCGAGAGGTTGGACGCAACGCGCACACGCACGATGCGGGATTGGTGGCGTCCGATGGTGTTAAAGGTGAGGGTGGGGCAGTCGGCGTCGGTGTCGACGATCTTACCGAAGGGAACTAGTCCGAGCTTGATGAGTGCTTGGAAGCCGTTGCAGATACCTGCCATAAGACCGCCTCTTACGTCAAGCATATCCGTGACGGCGTCCTTGACTGCCGCAGAACGGAAGAATGCGGTGATAAACTTGCCCGATCCGTCGGGCTCGTCGCCGCCCGAGAAGCCACCGGGCACAAAGATCATTTGTGCGTCCTTAACGGCAGAAGCAAAGCTCTCGACCGAGCGCGCGATGCCCTCCTTGGTCTTGTTGTTCAGCACCATAATGCGGGGCTCCGCACCTGCGTCGCGCATCACCTTGGCGGTGTCGTATTCGCAGTTGGTGCCGGGGAATACGGGGATCAGCACCGTGGGCTTTGCACACTTGACGAGAGGCGCCTTTGCCTTCACACCTGCGGTGTAGGTGTAGGCGGGGATCTCGCGTGCCTTTTGCTCAATGTTGCAACGGAAGATGGGCTCAAGCTTGCCCTCGTAAATGGCAAGCGCCTCGGAAAGGGCGATAGCATCGTCGCCGTAGCGAAGCTCCTTTTCCTCGGTGGTCATACCGAGGAGAAGCGCACCCTTGGGGGCTTCGGCATCCGTCATCTCTACGATAAAGGAGCCGTAACTATAGCCAAAGAGCGTCGATACGGGGAGCGCAGATGCATAGGAGAAGCCGATGTCGTTACCGAATGCCATCTTCATCACGCTCTCGGCAATGCCGCCGTAGGTGGGCGTGTAGATGGCGGCAGCCTTACCGCTGCGTGCAAGGGCGGTCACGGTGTCAAAGAGTGCGAGGAGCGACTCTGCCGTGGGAAGTCCGTCCGTGCCGTACTTGGGAGAGAGCAGGTACACGGAGTGTCCTGCCGCCTTGAATTCACCCGTCACAAGCTCACTTGCCTTTGCGGTGGTGATGGCAAAGGATACGAGCGTGGGGGGCACGTTCAAATGCTCAAAGGAGCCCGACATCGAGTCCTTGCCACCGATAGAAGCAATGCCAAGCTCCATCTGTGCGCGGAATGCGCCAAGGAGTGCCGAGAGAGGCTTGCCCCAACGGGAAGCGTCCTTTAAGGGCTTTTCAAAATATTCTTGGAAGGTGAGGTAGGTGTCGCTAAAGTCCGCACCCGATGCGATCAGCTTACAAACCGATTCCACGACCGCAAGGTACGCGCCGTGATAGGGCGATGCCTCGGTCACGTAGGGGTTGTAGCCGTACGCCATCACCGAGCAGTCCTCGGTGTGTCCCTTTTCGACCGATACGAGGTTGGCCATCGCCTGCGCAGGGGTGATCTGATTCTTACCGCCGAAGGGCATGAATACCGTACCCGCACCGAT
>JAZSBJ010000094.1:0-3662 GCA_045602305.1 Eubacteriales bacterium
CCTTCCCGAAGGACCTTTACAGATTGTCGTGATCCTCGGTGCTTGCGTGCTGTTCCTACCCGCGTGCTTCTACGCGTTAAAGCTCGAAGTCAGCGTGGGTGCTTACAAGTGCAAAAAATGCGGCAACGAGATCGTTCCTACCTATGCGCAGGCGCTTAACGCGATGCATATGGGTTTCACCCGCTATTTGAAGTGTCCCAAATGTCAAAAGCGCTCTTGGTGCAAGAAGATCGTTTACAAGAATCACGACAATCGCTGATATTAAAAAAACGCTCCGATTTTCGGAGCGTTTTTCTATTTACATTTGCACTTTTATGTGGTATAATTGAGTTAATACAGAAAAAAGGAGAAGTATCACGATGAAAGCGATTAAAAAAATGCTGCTTGGCATTGCTTTTTTGATCATCGGCTGTGCGGGCGTTCCCTTTTGGGTCAGCGGTGCCGCCTTGGGCGCTGTGATGTTTATTGCGGGGCTTCTTATCGGGCTCGTTCTTTGTGTTGACGGCTTTCTTACGCCGGAGGACTCTGAATGAAGCTGATCCTTTTTCTCGATGCGCGCGGCGGGATGCTGTTCAACCGCCGCCGCCAAAGCCAAGACAGATACGCAAGAGAGTATATTTTAAAAATGACGGCGGGAAAAACGCTTTTAATGAACCCCTACTCTGCAAAGCAGTTTAAAGAGGGGGGGGTTACCGTCACCGAAACACCGCAAAGAGATGCGGGGGCGGATGATTTTGTCCTTGTTGAGAATTTACCCGTTCGCTTTGATGGGGTTACGGAAGTGATTTTATTCCTTTGGAACGAAAGGTACCCCGCTGACGTATGCTTTGATATGAAAGCGCTTGCCGCGGCGGGCTTTGCGCGCACCGCGAGCGAGGATTTTGCGGGCTACTCGCACGAAAAGATCACCGTAGAATTTTATAGGAGATGACGACGATGAAAAAGCATTTTAGAATTCTTGCCCTGCTACTCGCGCTTGTTTTTCTATTTGCGTCCTGCGAGATCCCGCCACTTCCCTTTGGTCCCGACGCGCAGGGTCCCTCGGACGGCGATTCCATCACCATTGAGGATAACAGCGGCATTGGAACGAGCGACGCACCTGTTGGCACGGTATGTCGGCTTTCGGATATCCCAAGGTTTGATGGGAAGCCCTTTGTTTACGTGAATGGCGGCGAGCCGAGCTTCACCGCCGCAGAGATCGCTGCCGCAAGCGCGTCTTATGAAAGCTATGGCGAGTTAGATGCGCTTGGCAGATGCACGGTGTGCATCTCTTCGGTGGGCGTGGATCTGATGCCGACGAAGGACCGCGAGTCCCTCTACGTGAACCCATCGGGTTGGCTCAACAAGAAGTACGACACAAGCCTCGTGGAAGGCGGCTATCTTTACAACCGCTGTCACCTCATCGGCTTCCAGCTGACGGGGGAGAATAACAACGAAAGCAACCTGATCACGGGTACGCGCTACCTCAATATTGAGGGAATGCTTGATTTTGAAAATATGATCGCGCGATACGTAAAGGACACGGAAAACCACGTGCTTTTCCGTGTGACGCCCGTATTTGACGGCGACAACCTCGTTGCCTCGGGCGTGCTTATGGAAGCAATGTCGGTAGAGGACGAGGGCGAGGATTTGAGCTTTGCCGTTTTCTCCTATAACGTACAGCCCGGTATCGCAATCAACTACAAGACGGGAGAAAGCGTCCTTTCGGGCGAAGAGCTTCCCGAAGAACCCGAATACGAGCAAGGCGAAACGCTCTACGTGCTTAACGTATCCTCTTTGCGCGTGCACCGCCCCGATTGCTCAGGCGTTAAGGATATGAAGGAGCATAACAAGCAAGAAACCTACGAAACCCTCGCTTCTCTTACGGCGCGCGGATTTAAGATCTGCGGCACCTGCAAGCCCGAATAAAGGAGTTTTTATGATGACCCGCAAGCAACGCTTTCGAGATTTTCTTTACCGTGCGGCGCACTATCTGTGCGTCTGCCGTTGCATTGCTTGCGGTGAAGTCATTGGAGAAAACGAGGTCTTTTGCGAGGATTGCGCCGAGGAATACCGTGCCGCACTTCTCTCCGAGTGCGGCATTTGCACAAGATCCCTCTCGCGGTGTCTTTGTGCCGATTCTGCGTTTGACCGCAGTCCCATTCATAAACACATAAAGCTCTACCGCTATCTTTCCGACGACTATGAGGCGGTGGGAAACCGCATTCTTTACCGCTTGAAGAAAAACGATATTTCCACCTGTTTTCGCTTTCTCGGGCGGGAGCTTGCGCGGACGACGGAAGCACTTTTGCCGCTTGACGGCTCCTATGTTGTCGTCCATATTCCGCGCACGCCCGACCGTGTTTTAGAATACGGCTTTGACCAATCGGCAAGAATTGCTAAGGAGCTTGCCGTTTCTCTCGATCTTGATACCCCACGCGTTTTAAAGCGTTCGCGGAAAGCCAAGCCGCAAAAATCCTTGCACTCCGTCGCAGAGAGAAAGAAAAATACCGAAAGCAGTCTTTTTCTAAAAAAGGGGGCTGAAAGGCGCATTGCAGGCAAGCGCGTGCTTCTTGTCGACGACATTGTAACGAGCGGCGCTTCGATGCGTACCGCCGCCAAGCTCTTGCGCCGTGCGGGCGCACGCGAGGTGATCGCCGTTTCGGTCGCCGTCGTCACCCATACACGCAATCTCGCGCTCGAAGCCAAGGAAAACTCCCGTCTTCCCTTCTATATGAGATAATTTTTATTTTTTTCGTCCAAACCTCTTGAAAAAAGCAAAAAGGTATGATATAATACCGAAGTACGCGAGTGCAAAAGTATGCATCAAGCAGAGTTATTTCGCCTTTGGCGAAGAAGCCCTCGCCCTGCGCCTGACAAGCGAGCTTGTCGATCTTCGGGCGGGGCACACGAAGTGGATTCGACGAGCTAAAGCTCATCGAGCCAATTCTTACGGGATCTGCATAATTACGATGCACACCGGCGCACCGTAATTATGCAGAGGTATCGAAGTGGTCATAACGGGTCCCCGAAGAAAAAACGATTGATAATCGTTTTTTCGAGGAGGTAACTAAAATAAGGAGCGCACGCCGTGAGGCTATGCCGAGGGGCAAGGGCGACTATATTTCAGGAAGGGCGACAAACGGATGTGTCACGCAAAATTCCCTTTGTGTGCGGGCTCGGCTTTGCCCTCAAAAAGCTACAATTTCATATGCAGAGGTATCGAAGTGGTCATAACGGGGCTGACTCGAAATCAGTTTGTGAGCAATCACACGAGGGTTCGAATCCCTCCCTCTGCGCCAAAAAGAAAACCACCCATTTGGGTGGTTTTCTTTTTGACTTGGGGAGAGGATTCTCACCCAGCGACGAAGTCGCAGGGTTCGGTCGTCCGCCGCAGAGCGACGCCTGCTTGCAGGACGGCGGCAAGGCGTGACGCCTTCGAGCATAGCGAGAGCCTCCCGACCGATGCCACCCATTCGGGTGGTTTTCTTTTTGACTTGGGGAGAGGATTCTCATCCAGCGACGAAGTCGCAGGGTTCGGTCGTCCACCGCAGAGCGACGCCTGCTTGCAGGGCGGCGGCAAGGCGTGACGCCTTCGAGCATAGCCAGAGCCTCCCGACCGGTGCCACCCATTCGGGTGGTTTTCTTTTTGACTTGGGGTGAGGATTCTCACCCAGCGACGA
>JAZSBJ010000095.1:0-6019 GCA_045602305.1 Eubacteriales bacterium
CGGCTGCGTCAGCAACTGCGGTTGCAATGACGCGTGCGCCTCTACCTGTGCCTGTGATGGAAACGCCCTTCCGCTTGAGGTGGCAGGTCTTTTCCCCGAGGGCTTTTCCGAAGGGCGAAACAACCGCATTCAAGTCAGCATAGGAATGTTCTCGGTCATCCGTCTTGAGCGTCCCGCGCAGTACCTCGTAAGTGCCACCGAGTATTCGGTGCCCGACAAGGAATGCGCGCCTGCGACCAACGAAGACGATCCCTGCGGCATTTTCCGCGCGATGGCGTTCCCGGTCAACGAGTTTTATCCGCCTTCCCTCAAGGAAGGAAACGGCAAAGGCGGCTGCTGCCGCTAAGAAAAAATCCGCCCCTCGGGGCGGATTTTTATTTATTTCGTGATTTTGTATTTGGTGCCCTGCGGGGTGTCCTCAAGCACGATACCGCGTGCGGCAAGCTCCGCGCGAATGCGGTCTGCCTCAGCGTAATTCTTTGCCTTCTTTGCGGCAAGACGGGCTTCGATCGCCGCTTCAATTTCTGCGATCAGCGCGTCGTCGCTCGATTCTTCCTTGACAAAGCCGAAGAGCTTAGTCAACTCGTCAAAGATCTCCTTGCCCGCAATAATCGCGGCACGGGATGCGGGCGTTGCGCCGTTCATAGCGCCGTTGAGCTTACGGATAAGATCGTAGATCGCCGCAATGCCGCCGCCCGTATTGAAGTCGTCATCCATCGCTTCGATCATCTGTTCTCGGCACGCCGCAAACTCGGCAACGAGTGCGTCCTCGCCCTCGCGAAGCGTATCGCCCTCAGCGTTCTTGATGTAGAACTTCAAAGCATCCGCGCAGCCAAAGATGCGCTCAAGTGCCGCCTTGGATTGTTCAATGATGTCCTTGGAGAAGTTGATGGGACTGCGGTAGTGCGAGGAGAGCAGGAAATGACGGATGGGAAGATAGCCGTATTTTTCGGCGATCTCGCGCACGGTGAAGAAG
Organism: Eubacteriales bacterium; assembly: GCA_045602305.1. Lineage (GTDB taxonomy): Bacteria > Bacillota > Clostridia > Oscillospirales > CAG-272 > UBA1740. The sequence goes on from JAZSBJ010000095.1 coordinate 977, forward strand.
TTGTTTAAGGATTTGGACATCTTTTGATTGTCCACGTTGATGTATCCGTTGTGCATCCAAAAGCGTGCGAAGGGTGCGCCCGTGCAGCACTCGGACTGCGCGAACTCGTTTTCGTGGTGCGGGAAGATCAGGTCTTGACCGCCGCAGTGGATATCGATGGTTTCGCCAAGATATTTTTTAACCATTGCAGAGCATTCGATATGCCAGCCGGGACGACCCTCGCCCCAAGGAGATGTCCAAGAGGGCTCTCCGGGCTTTGCCGCCTTCCAGAGAGCGAAATCAAGCGGATCTTCCTTTTGCTCGGATACGTCGATGCGTGCGCCCGATTCCAAATCTTCAACGGCAATGCCGGAGAGCTTGCCGTAATCCTTGAACTTGCGCGTGCGGAAGTAGACGTCACCGTTCGAGGGATAAGCGTATCCCTTTTCCACAAGCGTGCTTACGATCTCAAGAATGGTGTCGATATTATCCGTAGCCAGAGGATGGACGGTTGCGTGGCAAACGCCGAGTCCCTCTGCGTCGGTGAAATATTCCTTAATGTAGCGCGCGGCGATCTCGCTATAGGTGATGCCTTCCTCGTTGGCACGGCGGATCACCTTATCGTCAATATCCGTAAAGTTTTGAACGAAGGTCACCTTGTATCCGCGATATTCAAGATAGCGGCGAAGCATATCAAACACGGTGAAGCAACGCGCATTTCCGACGTGGAAGAAGTTGTATACGGTAGGACCGCAGGCATACATCTTGACCTCGCCCGGCGTTACGGGAACGAATTCCTCTTTTTTGAATGAAAGTGTGTTATAAAACTGGATCATAAAAAACCTCATTAGGATTTATCGTTACAAGATATTATAATGCTTTTTTTACGGTTTGTCAAGGGAAGGAGCGCTTTCTTTTGCTTTTTTAAGCGAGAGGAGCGAGATGATGCCCGAGGAAAGCAGAAAAACGCCGAGAAGCAGACGAAGGAGCGTAGGCGAAAGCAGGGATGCCATATATCGACCGAGGAATGCACCGGGGACGCCGAACAGAAGCACAGTGAGGAGTATGGGAAAGGAAAGTCGGCGTGCGCGCAGGTGTCCTGCGGCGGAAGAGAGCAGGGCAGAAAGAAAAAAGAGAAGATTCAGATACACCGCCGCCTCGCGTGGGAGCCCCAAGACGTCCGAAAGATAGATCAAAAACAGTCCGCCGCTACCGATCCCAAGTCCAAGAGGTATGGCAAGCAGAAAGGGAAGCAGATTATTGAGTAAAGACAAAGTATAACTCCTTTCCCACCGTGTATCCACCCGAAAATAACAGCAAAAGTGCGAAAAAAAGGCGTAATAGACGCGTGTTGAATTTCCCAAGCAAAAGCGCACCCATTCCCCCACCCAAAACGGCAAGAATAGGAAGCAAGGGGGTGACGGTATTCAACGATACGGACGCCTCGCGATATAGAAAAAAGGTTTGCATCGACAAAAGCAAAACGCCAACCGATGCCGTGGCATAGGCGCGCTTATCGCCGCCTTCCTTCGAGAGCATAAAGTAAAGAGGAACCCCCCCGCCTGTTCCCAAAAGTCCGTTCAGCACTCCTGCCAAAAGAGAGGCACCGACGCGTAAAAGGGGATGACTTTTCTTTTTGTTTTCCATTTTTCGCCTCGTTCTGAAAAAAGTTTTACTTTTTTGCGGAAAGACTTGTATTTTACGTTATTTTTTGGTAAAATAAAATAGATGTAATGTATTGTTTTAAATTTAAGTATAGCTTAAGCGACCTCATAGGAAGGAGATTTATATGGCGAGAGAAGAAAAATCAAAAGCCAAAGCAGCTAACGCCGAAAAGCGGGACGAAAATGCTTCGGCAAAAAAAGATGAAAATATAAAGCAAAAACGCGAAAAAAAGAAAAAAGAGAAAAAGGAACGCGTGCGCCGTCCCTTAAATCCCGATGCGCCTCTGCATCAAGTGATGCCCATTCTTTTAACGGCACTTGCCGCCCTTTTTGGCGTATGCATCTATACGCAGATCGAAATGGGGCTTTTCGGCAGCTTCGTTTCGGGATTTTGCTTTGGCATCTTGGGTGGCGGAGCATACGCCATTCCCGTTTGGCTGATTTTTGCAGCCTTGCGCTGGCGCAGTGACGTACGTGCGGGCACGCTCGTTTGGAGCCAGGTGTTCGGGTGTGCTCTTATTTTTCTCACCTCTGTGCTTTGCTATACCTTTGGAATGCCTGCGGACAAGGCTTCTTTGATCGGAGAGTTTTATGCACTCGGCAAAGCGCGCGTCGGCGGTGGCTTCCTTGGCGGTCTTGTCGGCTTTGTTCTGTGCAAGCTCGTTTCCAAGGTGGGAACGACGATCCTTGCGATCGCACTCCTTTTTGCTTTCTTCCTTTTGGCGTACGGTGCCGCAGTCAAGGCAAAAGTGATTCAGCTTTCCGAGCTGGCTTCCGAGCGTGCCAAGAAAATGAAAGAAACGCGCCGTGCGGAAAAAGAAGCCAAGGAAGAGGCGCAGCCTTCTCCTGTTCGCAACGAGAGAGTACGTACCGAAACGTCCTTTTACGATACGCTTCCCGCCGTTGTTTCTTCTGAGGCAAGCGGCGAAAGAACGCCTACGCCCCGCACGTTCCCGCAGGACGCGGGAAAGCCTGCCGTCAAGCGCAGCTTCTTTGATGCGGATGCGGATAGCGCACCGATGTTTCCTTCCGCGAGAGCGACGGATTTCCCAGACGACACGCGCAGTGGGGGATTTTTAGAGGATTCCGCCGTACCGCAGGCAACTCCCGTCGGTATGCGTGAGGGCATCGCCTTCTCGGATGATGCGGAGATCCATATCGTTTCCAACCGCCCCATTCCCTCAAACCCCAAAAATCCTTTTGGAAAGGGAACGGCAGCACCGCAAAAGCCTGAGGTCGTTTTCCCCTTTGTGGAAGATGTTGACGATGAGGAAGAGGATAAGTCTGCGGATACCGTTGTGCCCGAAAACACAACCGCTTCCGAGGATGTACCTGCAGAAGAGCCTGCCGCTGAGAATGCTCCTCAAGGGGATGAGCCCACGCTTGTCATCAACAAGGCACACGTGGTCGAGCATATCGGCGCTGAAACCTTGGCGTCCACGGAAGATATCGAAAAGCACGCCGCAGATACCTTCTTTTATAGCTTCCCGCCCTTGTCGCTTTTGCACGAGGATGATGAGGTCAACAAGGAAGACAGCGATCTTGAGATTGCCGCAAAGGCGGATAAGCTCCGCGAAACCCTGCATAACTTCGGCGTTGCGGCAGACATCACCTGCGTTTCGCGCGGTCCCCGACTGACGCGATATGAGCTTGTTCCAAGACCCGGTGTACGCATCAGCAAGATCGAAAATCTTGTCGACGAGATTACGATGAATCTTGAAGCCATCTCGGTTCGAATCGAAGCGCCCATTCCCGGAAAAGCCGCGATTGGCGTCGAGGTGCCCAATATCAATACGACAACGGTCAGACTCCGCGGACTTTTGGACACGGACACCTTCCGCGATGCCCCCGGTAAAACGACGGTATGCCTTGGTGTTGATGTTGTCGGAAAGCCTGTGTTTGCCGATCTTGATAAAATGCCTCACTTGCTCGTTGCGGGTGCAACGGGTATGGGTAAGTCGGTTTGTATCAACTCGCTTCTCATCAGCTTGCTTTATAAGGCGCGTCCCGATGAAGTAAAACTGATCCTTATCGACCCCAAAAAGGTCGAATTCCAGTCGTATGCCAACATCCCGCACCTGCTCGTCCCCGTGGTGACTGAGCCGCAAAAGGCGGCGGGCGCCCTTTCTTGGGCGGTCAACGAAATGGAGCGCAGATACGACCTTATCGAGAACGCCTTGGTGCGTAACATCGTCGCCTACAACAAGACTGTGGACGATCATCCCGGCAGAGTTAAACTGCCCCAGATCGTCATCGTAATCGACGAGCTTCACGACTTAATGCTTCAAGCAAGAGATGCAGTAGAGGATTCCATTGCTCGCATTGCCGCCAAGGCAAGAGCAGCAGGTATTCTCCTTATCATCGGTACCCAGCGTCCCTCGGTCAACGTTATCACGGGCGTTATCAAGGCGAACATTCCTTCCCGTATCGCGTTCCACGTGGCGTCGCAGGTCGACTCCCGTACCATTCTTGATGCTGTTGGTGCGGAAAAACTCCTCAACAACGGTGATATGTTATTCCTCTCTCCCGGTATGAAGATGATGACGCCCAAGCGTGTGCAGGGCGCTTTCCTTGACGACGACGAGGTAAACCGCGTCGCAGATTATCTTCGCAAAAACTCCTCGCTCGTGCAGTATGACGAATCCGTTATGGCGGATATGGAGCGCGAGAGCGAGAAGTGCAACAAGGATAAGAAGGGCGCTGAGCTTGGCTCCGTCGAAAACGGCGGGGATATGGGAGAGGACGATCTTTTCTACAAAGCGGTCGAGGTCGCTTTGGAAAGCGGAAAGATCTCTACCTCGCTTTTGCAAAGACGCCTGTCCCTCGGCTTCGGCAAGGCGGCGCGTATCATTGACCGTATGTGCGATCTCGGTATCGTGAGTCCCCCCAATGGACAAAAGCCGCGTGAGGTCCTAATTACGATGGACGAATATCGCGCAATGCGCTTGCGCCGCGACGAATAACGGATGCCCGATGCGGGCGAAAGGAGCAAAAATGATTTATTTGTTGCTTGCCGACGGCTTTGAAGAGGTCGAGGCACTCACGCCACTCGACCTTCTTCGCCGTGCGGGAAAAGAGGTACTCACGGTGAGTATCCACGAGAACCGCGCCGTTTTGGGTGCGCACGGGATTTCTGTTCTTGCAGACCTCACGCCATCGGAGCTTTCCGTTCCTTGCGACGAGATGCTTATTCTTCCCGGCGGAATGCCCGGCACGAAGAACCTCGACGCATCCCCCGTCACGGATCGCTTGATCAAAGAGGTGCTTGAAAACGGCGGTCACCTTGCCGCCATTTGTGCCGCCCCTTTGATCCTCGGTAAGCGAGGGCTTTTAAAAGGGAAGCGCGCGACCTGTTATCCCGGCTTTGAAGCCGAGCTTTTGGGAAGTCGGAGGCCAAGCG
>JAZSBJ010000096.1:0-3404 GCA_045602305.1 Eubacteriales bacterium
TGAACCATTCGGGACCGTTGAGAATGATCTGAGCAATATTTGCATACGTCTCAACGTTATTCAGAATGGAAGGCTTACCGAACAGACCCTTGATTGCCGGGAACGGAGGACGGGGACGAGGCTCACCGCGCTTACCCTCGATAGAGGTCATCAAAGCGGTTTCCTCACCGCAAACGAATGCGCCTGCGCCAAGACGAATGTGAATGTCAAAGCTAAAGTCTGTTCCGAAGATGTTCTTGCCAAGCAAACCGTATTCACGAGCCTGACCGATCGCAACCTGAAGACGATGTACAGCAATCGGGTACTCTGCACGAACGTAAACGAAACCTTCGTCCGAGCCGATCGCATAACCTGCAATTGCCATTGCCTCGATCAACGCATGCGGGTCACCCTCAAGGATAGAACGGTCCATAAATGCACCGGGGTCACCCTCGTCGGCGTTACAAACGACGTACTTTTTCTCGGAAACGCTCTTCTTGGCGAAGGAGCACTTCATACCGGTGGGCAATCCGCCGCCGCCACGGCCACGCAGACCGCTATCAAGGATGACCTTGATGACGTCGTCGGGGGTCATCGTGGTAAGAACGGTAGCAAGAGCCTTGTAGCCGTCCTGTGCGATGTACTCGTTGATGTTTTCAGCATCGATAAATCCGCAGTTACGGAGTGCAACGCGGTGCTGGTTCTTGTAGAAGGTGGTGTCTGCAAGGGCAACGGACTCACCGGGCTCGCGCACGGTGTGCTCGTCGGTGTAAACAAGACGGTCAACGATTTTGTCGTTCTTGAGGTGCGTTTCAACGATCTCATCCACGTCCTCGGGCTGCACGCAGCTGTAGAAGGTGCCCTCGGGATATACGATCATAATGGGACCTACGGCACAAAGACCGAAGCAACCCGTCTTGACGATCTGAACGTCCTTTTCAAGACCCTGTGCCTTGAGTGCTTTTTCAAGATTTTCTGCAATCTTCAAGCTCTTAGAGGAGGTACAACCCGTACCTGCGCAGATAAGAACGTGACGGCGGTAGCCGTCCTTTTCAATGAGTGCAAGACCGCGGCGGACAGCCATTTTGGGCTGCATCGCTTCGCGGAGTGCGGAAAGCTCTGCAATCGTTTTCATAACCTTTGTCCTTTCTTATTAGAGTGCGCGGTACTTGTCAAGAATACCGGGGACCTGTGCGGCGTTGATGCGTCCGTAAACGTCCTCGTTTACAGTCATAACGGGGGCAAGACCGCAGCAGCCGAGGCAACGGGTGTCTTGAATGGTGAACTTACCGTCGGCAGTGGTTTCACCGGAGCCGATGCCCAGCTCCTCGTAAACTCTGTCAAGAACCTTTTGCGCGCCCTTAACGTAGCACGCGGTACCTGTGCAGACTTGGATGATGTAGTCGCCCTTGGGTGTCAAGGAGAACTGTGCGTAGAAGGTCGCTACGCCGTAGACCTTGGAAACGGGGATGTCGAGCGCATCTGCGATGAGGGTCATCACCTCAAGCGACAGATAGCCGAAGGACTCTTGCGCCTTCTGCATAATGGGCATAAGAGGACCGTCAACGTTCTTGTTTGCTTCAATGAACGCGACCAGCTCTTCCATCTTTGCAGCGGTTTGCTCTTGTGTGAGTGCCATAAGAAGAACCTCCATATATGTTTTTTTAATAACCGTAAAGAAAGCATTTTGCAGTTCCCCACAAAACGCCGAGTACAGTATAGCACATAATTTAATATAAATCAAGAGTTATTGATAAAAAAATCACAAATTTTACGAAGAAATAACATTTCCCAAAGGCGGGAAAAGAGGGCAACGCCTTGATTTTTGATGTGTGATATGGTAAAATGAAAGGGAAGTCAGTCTATGGAAAGGAGATGGCACGCCTATGCCTCGCACGACGCGTTTTTTGGCGACCTTGGTCGTTTTTGCTATGCTCCTTTTTTTTCTTTTTTCCTGCGGCGGCACGAGTCTTCACACCTCTCGCGTCTACGCGATGGGCACGCTTTGCACCCTGACTGAGGAGATTCCAAGCGGGGAAGACGGAGATTCGTCCCCGCTTTTCGTTTCCATTCTGTCCGAAACGGAAAACCTGCTTTCCCACCGTGTGGACGGGTCGGTAGCGTCCGTTGCGAGCCTTTTGAACGGGCTTGGCTATGCCGTGATTGGGGGCGAAGACGGACGCCTTTTGGCGGACCTGCGCCTTGCCGAGGAGATCAAGGAAAAAACGGGCGGGCTCTTTTCGCTTTCCGTGCTTCCCATCACCTCGCTTTGGAATTTTGATGCGGAAGCCCCCACGCCTCCGAGCGCCGACGCCGTTGCGGCGGCACTTGCCCAAATGCAAGGGAGCGCGCTCACCTTTGAAAACGAAACCGTAAGAAAAACGGGTGGCGGCGTCGATTTCGGTGCAATGGGCAAGGGCTACGCCTGCTCCGTGCTTGCGGAAGCGCTCCGCGCCGAAAACAAAAACGCGCTCGTCGCGGTGGGCGGTAGCCTTGCCGCGCTCGGCACGAAGTCGGGTGCGCCGTGGCAGATTGGCGTGCGCGATCCCTTTTCTTCGTCGCAAAGCAAAACGCTCGGCACGCTCGCGCTTTCCGATGCCTTCGTTTCTACCTCGGGAAGCTATGAAAAATGCTTTACCCACGAGGGAAAGATCTATCATCACATTCTCGATCCGCATACGGGAATGCCTGCCGAAAGCGATCTTTTATCGGTGACCGTCGTTGCGGGCAAGGGAACGCTCACGGATATTTTGTCTACCGCCTGCTTCCTTGTGGGAAGTGACGCGGCGTTTGCTCTTGCCCAAGAATACGACGCCTCTTTGATTGCCGTCAAAACGGACGGCACGCTCCTTGTGAGCGAGTCGCTCCGCGAGATCTTTGCCCCCGCCGCGGGATGGGAGCCTCTGTACCGATGAAGCGCAGATGGATGACCCGTGCCGACCTTTGGGTGCTTCTTTGCGTTCTTTTGCTTTCTCTTGCCCTCTTTTTCCTTGCTCGGCAAAGGGAAACGGGGGATACCGTGTCGGTTTTCGTCGAGAACGACCTTTACGCCTCGTTTTCGCTTGCCGATGCTCCCGCGTCCTACACCGTAAAAACCGAGAGGGGATCGCTTTTTCTCTCCTTCGACGGGGATGGGGTGCGCGTTTTGCACGCGGATTGTCCTGACGGCGTTTGCGTGCGTACGGGCAAGGCGCACCGCTTGGGAGAGAGCATCGTTTGCGTGCCACTCGGTGTGTGCATCACGGTGGGCGACTCTGCGCTTGACGGGGTGACGGGATGAAAAGACGAGAAACACTTACCCTTGCCCGCATCGCGCTTTTGTGCGCCCTCGCCGTCGCGCTTTCCGCGCTCGAGAGCATCTTTACGCCCGTCCTTCCGCTTGGCGCAAGGGCAGGGCTCTCCAACGTCGTCGTGATGCTTGCCGC
>JAZSBJ010000097.1:0-5084 GCA_045602305.1 Eubacteriales bacterium
CGGACAGCGATCCCCTCGACGCCGAGGAGCGCACCCCGCAACAGACCGAGCTGCGCGAGGCGCTTCTGCTTGCGGGCATTGAGGAGCTTGAGCTTCACGGTCTTTCGGGCTTTTCTTTGCGCCGCGTGGCGACGGCGTGCGGCGTTTCCTGCGCCGCCCCCTATAAGCACTTTGACAGCAAGGAAGCGTTTATCTCTGCCATTCTCGCATACATTCACGAGAAGTGGGACCTACTTGAACAGCACATTTGCACGGCGTTCCCCAAGGTGGGCGAGGGGCGGCTCGTGGAGCTTTGCCTTGCCGATATTCGCTTTTGGCTCGGAAACCCCCATTTCCATACCGTGCATATGATGGAAAGAAAAACGTCCCCCCTTGGCGCGACGCGCCTCGGTGTGCGTGCGGAAGAGGAGCTTTTATCGCTTTGCCGTGCGCGCGGCGCGGACTATGCGCGATGCGCGTTTTTGCTTCGCTCGCTCGTTTACGGGGCGATCTTGATGCTTGAGGACGGCACGCTCGAAAACGGGGCGGCGACCTTCCGTATGCTGCGCGACACGATCGCGGACGCCATTCCGAAAGAAAAAATGTAACGGCGTATCACAAAAGAGAGAGGACGGCATAAGATACTAGTGTAGGGCGAAAGCTCTGCCGCCTCATCCTTATGGGCGAACGCCAAGGTCGGGTCTTTTCTCGACGCAACACTTTCGGAGGACTGCTATGAATAACTGTCTTTGCCATCTTTTTGACGATAACTGCACTTGGATCATCATTCTTGCACTCATCGTCGTATTCTGCTGCTGCTGCGGCTGAACATAAGAACGGGAAAAAGGCTGTCTTTGACAGCCTTTTTCTTCGTTTTACAGAAAAATGTGGCAAAATCTATTGATTTTGCGTTGGGTTTGTGATAAAATGGTTAAGATTAAAAAGAGATATACAGCAAACGAAAGGAACAGACAATGAGTACAAAAAAACACAACGGCTTTGCGTCAAGCCTCGGCTTCGTGCTTGCTTCGGCAGGCTCGGCGGTCGGTCTTGGCAACATTTGGGGCTTCCCCTATAAAACGGGTGCCAACGGCGGTGCCGCCTTCGTCATCGTTTATATTTTGATGGCGCTTCTTCTCGGCATCGTGGGAATGACGGCGGAGATGTACGTAGGTAAGCGCGCACAGGCAAACCCCGTGACCGCACTCAAAAAGATCAACCCGAAGATGGGCTTTGTCGGACTTCTTGCCGTTCTTGTCCCCTTCTTCATCATTTGCTACTACTCGGTGCTTGGTGGCTACACCATTCGCGGCGTTGTTTCCTCGTTTGGCAACATCGGCAAGGATGCGGCGGCGGTCGGAGATGGTCTTGGCTCCTTTATGGCAAACCCCTGGCTTCCCGCGCTTTGCACCTTCATTTTTCTCGGCCTTGCCGTTCTCATCATTATGGGCGGTGTACAAAAGGGCATCGAGAAGGCATCCAAGGTGTTAATGCCCTTGCTCTTCATCATCCTTCTCGGTGTTATGATCTATTGTCTTTGCCTTGGCGAGGGCGTTAGGGACGGCCTTAATTTCTATATCCTCAAGGCGGATTTCAAGGCGCTCGGCTTTAAGGGCGTTGCCGCGGCGATGGGACAGGTCTTCTTCTCAATGTCGCTCGGTATGGGCATTATGATCTCCTACGGCTCTTATACGGGCAAGGAGATCAACCTCTTCAAGTCTGCGGTGCAGATCAGCATCATTGATACTGTGATCGCTTTGATGGCGGGCTTCGCCATTTTCCCTGCCGCATTCCACTATATGGAGGTCGCAGGACTTGAGGCGGCGGACGTTGGACTTGGTGGCTTTGCCTTGATGTTTAAGACGCTTCCCCTTGTTTTCAATTCGCTTGGCGTTGCGGGCGGTATCATCGGTGCCTTCTTCTTCTTGATGGTTTCTATTGCCGCCATCACCTCGGTCGTTTCTCTCGTTGAGGTGGTAACGCAGTTCTTTATTCAAAAGTTTAAGATCAGCCGCAAAATGGCTGCCGTCGCACCGATGACGCTTGCTATGGTCATCTCGGTGTTCGTTTCGCTCTCGCTCGGCGGTCACTTTGCCGTATTTGATTTTGATCTTCTCACCTTCTTCGACGAGATCACCAACACCGTTCTTATGCCCGTGTGCGCCTTGGCAGTTTGCCTTGCCGCAGGCTTTGGCATCAAGAAAAAGGAGATGGCAGAAAACATTTTCCCCGAGAAGCCCTTTGTCGGTACGGTCATCTCTTATATGGCGCGCTTTGTAACGCCGCTTCTCATTCTCGTCGTTGCGGTGTTTGGCGTTGTCAGCAATGTTTCGGAGAACAGCAAATACTATTTCGTGATCGCGGGTGCTATTTTGCTTGCCGCCGTTTCCGCTATCGTGTATTTCGCTTGCCGTCTTGACAAGGCGAACACGGGCTGCAACGCGGACGAGCTTGCTTCCATCGCGGAAGAGGACTGATTATTTTGACTTCCTTGGGTGTGTCTTACGGCACACCCATACCTTTTTGAGAAAGGAAAGACTATGTTAAGGCGCTTTATCTCCTACTACCGTCCGCATATCAAGCTCTTTGCCCTAGATATGCTTGCGTCGCTCTTTATCGCGGCGCTGGGTATGGTGTATCCCATCGTCACGCGGCGAATGCTCAACGAATACATTCCCTCGCGCGCTTACCGCGAGATCATATTCGCGGGGGCACTCGTGCTTGGGCTTTACGTGCTTCGCTTCCTTCTTCGCTACTTCGTGCAGTATTACGGACATATCGTCGGCGTGCGTATGCAAGCCGAGATGCGTAAAGAGTTGTTTACACATCTCCAAAAATTGCCCTATTCCTATTACGACGAAAACGAAACGGGCAAAATTATGTCGCGTATGACGAACGATTTGAACGAGGTCAGCGAGCTTGCCCACCACGGTCCCGAAAACCTCTTCATCAGCGGCATTATGGTGGTTTGGTCCTTTATCTATCTGTTCCTCATTCACCCGTATTTGACGCTGATCGTGTTTGCGTGCGTTCCCTTTCTCGTGGTCGTCACGCTCTTCTCGCGCAAAAAGATGCGCGCCGCCTTTACCGAAAGACGCCGTGCGACCGCCGAGATCAGCGGTGCGATCGAAAGCAGCATCTCGGGCATTCGCGTCACGCGCGCGTTCGTCGGAGAAGAAACGGAAAAGAAAAAGTTTGATAAGGGCAACGGCTACTTCGTGGAGTCCTCCAAGGATGCCTACCGTGCGATGGCGGTCTTTTTCTCCTCAACCTCGTTCGTTACCGACGTCTTTAACGTCATCGTGCTGATCGCGGGCGGTCTGTTCCTCTACGCGGGGGACATTACCTTCGGCGATTATTCCACCTTTATCGTATCTATTAACCTCTTTATCTCTCCCATTATGACGCTCGTCAATTTCAGCGAGCAATTTCAAAACGGCGCAACGGGCTTCCGCCGCTTCCTTGAGGTGCTGGATACCCCGACGGAAGTCGACGCACCCTATGCCCGTCCCCTTACGGACGTCGCGGGGGAGATCGAATTTCGCGGCGTCGATTTCGCGTATGAGTCGAGCAAAGAGGTCATTCGCGATATGTCCTTCAAGGTGCGGGCGGGCGAAAAGCTCGCGCTCGTCGGTCCTTCGGGCGGCGGCAAGACCACCGTTTGCCACCTTTTGCCCGCGTTTTACCGCCCGCAGGCGGGTGAAATTTATATCGACGGCAAGGAGCTTCGCACCTTGACTCTTGCATCCTTGCGCTCCCATATCGGCATCGTTCAACAGGATGTGTTCCTGTTTTCGGGCTCCTTCCGCGATAACATTCGCTACGGTCGCCCCGATGCTACGGACGAGGAAATCGAGGAAGCGGCAAAGAACGCCAACATCCACGCCTATATTATGAGCCTGCCGAACGGCTACGACACCGAGATTGGCGAGAGGGGTGTCCGCCTTTCGGGCGGACAGAAGCAACGCCTGTCCATCGCCCGCGTTTTCCTCAAAAATCCCGCCATTTTGATCCTCGACGAAGCGACGAGTGCCCTCGACAATACCACCGAGCTTCTCATTCAAGGCGCCCTTGACCGCTTGTGCGAGGGCAGAACGACTATCGTCGTTGCCCACCGCCTCTCCACCGTCAAAAATGCCGACCGCATCGCGGTCGTCAAGGACGGCGAGATCGCCGAGCTTGGCACGCACGCCGAGCTGATGGACAAGGATGGGGGCATCTATCACACCCTCTACGACGCCCAATTTTCGGGCAAGCTCCTCCCCGAGGAAGGGCTGTTCTAAAAGCAAAAAGCCGCACGGTAAACCGTGCGGCTTTAAATTATTCGCGGTTATGCCGAAAGGCATTAGCCTCTTTTTAGAAGAGTCCCGTGATCTTGCCGTTCTCATCCACGTCGATCTTCTCCGCAGAGGGGACCTTGGGAAGGCCGGGCATCGTCATCACGTCGCCCGTGAGGACAACGAGGAAGCCCGCGCCTGCGGATACCTTGACGTTCTTGACGTTGACGGTAAAGCCTTCGGGCGCGCCGAGGAGCGCCATATTGTCCGAGAAGGAGTACTGCGTTTTGGCAACGCAAATGGGGAGCTTATCAAAGCCGAGCGCGGAAAGCTCTGCGATCTGCTTCTTGGCATTCGGGGCTACTGCAATGCCCGAGCCGCCGTAGACCTTCTTGACGAGCGTGTCGATGCGCTCTTCGATGGTGCCCTCAAGCTCGTAGGCAAAGGTAAAGTCGCCCTTTTCCTCTTCGCAAAGGCGCACGACCTCGCGCGCAAGCTCGATGCCGCCGTCGCCGCCCTCTGCCCATACGTTGGAGAGAACGACGTTGACACCCAAGGCGCGGCACTTGGCGATGATCGCCTCGACCTCGGCATCGGTGTCGGTGGGGAAGCGGTTGACGGCAACCACTGCGGGGAGCTTATAGACGTTTTTGATGTTGGATACGTGGCGAAGCAGGTTGGGAAGTCCCTTTTCAAGTGCTTCAAGGTTCTCACTGCCAAGCTCGGTCTTGGCTAGTCCGCCGTGCATCTTGAGTGCGCGGATGGTGGCAACGATCACGACCGCCGCAGGGGTAAGACCTGCCATACGGCACTTGATGTCGAGGAACT
>JAZSBJ010000098.1:0-14861 GCA_045602305.1 Eubacteriales bacterium
CCTTAGCGTCAAAGCCGCCCCCACCCTGCTTTACGAGCGACGCGATGGGGTGCTTCTCTCCTATCCGTCTTCGCTCCTTTCTACCCTCACCGTTACCCTAGCACTCGACGCGCACGAGAAGGACGGACGCGTTTATCTCGGCGAAAAGCACCTCGCGCTGGGTGACGAGGTGTGCATCCGTTCGGACAATTTCTCCGTTTGCGCCCGTTTTACGGGCATTTCGGCTCCTTTTTGAAGAAAAAACTTGCAAAAAAAGCAAAAAAATCGCAAAAAAGTATTGATTTTACGCTTTGCTTTTGTTATACTGTATATATAAATTTTTTAAAGAAATCCGATTTTCTTCACCGGAGGAACGATATGAAATCCTGTACCGTCATCATTCAGAACAACGAGGGGCTGCACGCAAGACCTGCAACCTTCTTTATTCAAAAAGCAAACAGCTTTAAAAGCTCTCTTTGGATCGCAAAGGATCCCGCAAAGGCGAAGCTCGCCGCTGAGGGGAAACTTGAGAGTGGCACCATCGATACCTTCGTTGAGGGGGACGGTGTTCGCAAGATCAATGCAAAGAGTCTGCTCGGCGTGCTTTCCTTGGGCATTGCCAAGGGCGATGTGGTAACGCTGATTGCCGACGGCGCGGATGAGGACGAGGCTCTTGCGGGTCTTGCCGCCCTCATTGACGACGGCTGCAAGGCATAAAACCATATGAAAGGACGGCGGTAGGCAGAAATGCTTGCCGCCCTTTTTTAGTGATGAGGTCAAAACGAGAGCTTCTGAGGGAAAAGGCAAACGCACTGCCCCCCTCGGCAGGCGTTTATTTGATGAAGAACGCCGAGGGCGAGGTCATATACGTGGGAAAATCCCGCAAGCTCCCCCAACGCGTTGCAAGCTATTTCACGGGGAACGACCATCCCGTCAAGACGGCGCGAATGGTCGCCGCGGTCGCGGACTTTGATACCATTCTTTGCGACAGCGAGATCGAGGCACTCGGTCTTGAAAACACGCTGATCAAAAAATACGCGCCCAAATACAACGTAAAGCTGAAGGATGCCAAATCCTATCCCTATATTGCCGTCACGGCGGGAGAATATCCCCGCATTCTCGTGACGCGCGAGCGCACGCAGGACGGAAGCCTTTATTTCGGTCCGTATTCGGGGACATCCGACGCGTACGCCAACCTTGATACGGTGAAAAGGCTCTTTTCGCTCCCCACCTGCCGCCGACGCTTTCCCGAGGAGATCGGGCGTGAGCGTCCTTGCATCTACAAGCAAATGGGGCGGTGTATGGCACCCTGCACGGGGGACGTGAGCGCCAAGGAATTTAAAGAAGCCATCGGTGCTGCCGTTTCCGTTTTAAGCGGTGAAACGCGGGAAGCGGAGCGCGCTCTGCGCGCGGAGATGGCGAGAGCCGCCGAGGAAGAGCGCTTTGAGGCGGCGGCAAGAGCGCGTGACGCCATTCTTGCCCTCGGCAAGCTGGGCGAAAAGCAGAAGGTGCTTGCGGACGGCGGCGTTTTTGCCGACGCGTGGGGACTTTTTGAGGGCGACCCGACGGGGGCGCTTTCGGTGCTTTCGGTGCGCGAGGGAAAGCTCGTTCGCAAAAACGACTTTACCTTTGGGGCGACCGAGATCCTCACCCCCGAAACGGCGACGGCATTTCTTACCGACCATTACGTGCGCGGCGCGGACATTCCGCGCGAGGTACTTCTCGGCTTTCCCGCAACGGACGGGATGTGCGCTTCCCTTTCCGATTTTCTTTCAACGATGCGCGGAAAGCGCGTCTATGTGAAGCACGCGCAGCGCGGCGAAAAAAAGGCACTTTGCGATATGGCGGCGCGGAATGCGGACGAGGCGGCGAGAAAAGAAACCGCGCGTGCCGCACGCGACGAGGAAACACTCGTTTCCCTTGCAAGCCTTTTGGCGCTTGAGGTGCTTCCCTCGCGCATTGAGGTATATGACATTTCCAACATCGGCAAGGAATACACCACAGCGGGAATGATCGTGTATGAGGACGGTGCGCTCAAAAGGAGCGCCTACCGCACCTTCCGCATCAAAACGGCGGAAAACGACGATTACGGTGCAATGAAGGAAGCGCTTACCCGACGCTTTTCCCACAAAGAGGACGAGGCGTTTGGGCGTATGCCCGACCTAATTTTGCTTGACGGCGGTCAAACGCACGTAGGTGTTGGGCGCGAGGCATTGCGCGAGGCGGGGCTTGTCATTCCCCTCTTTGGGCTTGTCAAGGACGAGCATCACAAGACGCGCGCGCTTTGCACCGATGAAGAAACGGTGGGCATCGCTCACGAAAGAAGCGTTTACGCCTTTCTCTACAAGCTACAGGAAGAGGTGCATCGCCACGCGCTCCGCGCCACGATGGGCGCCAAGGGGCGCACGATGAAGCACTCCTCGCTTGAGAGCATTTCGGGGGTCGGACGGGAGAGAGCCCGTCGGCTTCTCACCTATTTCGGGACCCTTAAAAAAATCAAAGAGGCGAGTGTAGACGAGCTTTGTGCCGTGCGCGGTATGACGAAGCCCGCCGCCCGTGCCGTATACAGCCATTATCATTCCAAGGAACAAAACGAGGAGTAACGTATGAGAATCATTACGGGTAGCGCAAGAGGCGCCGTATTAAAGACCTTAGAGGGAGAAAGAACGCGTCCGACCGCGGAAAAGGTCAAGGAAGCGATCTTCTCTGCCTTGCAGTTTGATCTTGAGGGACGCACCTTTCTTGACCTCTTCGCGGGAAGCGGTCAAATGGGGCTTGAGGCGCTCTCGCGCGGGGCGGCGCGTGCCGTCTTTATCGACGACGGGCGCGAGGCGATGGAGATCGTCAAGGCGAACGCGAAAAAGACGGGCTTTTTTGAAAAATCCCACTTTCTTGTCAGCGACTACCGCAATTATCTGCGAAAGGCGGCGGGCAAGGAGAAGTTTGATATCGTATTTATCGACCCGCCCTACGCCGAGCGCATTGCACTTGACGCGATGGCGCGCGTGATCGCGGCGGAGATGGTCAAGGAAGGTACCCTATTCGTCTTGGAGAGCGAAGAGGACCTCGCGGGCGAGGCACTTCCCGAGGGCGTCAGTTTGCAAAAGGCGAAAAAATACGGACGCACCTTCGTGCATATTTTCCGCTACGGCAAGGAGCTATGCGATGAGTAAGGTAATGATCACGGGGAGCTTTGACCCCGTAACGCTGGGACACGAGGATGTCATTCGGCGCGCGTGCGCGCTTTTTGACGAGGTGCGCGTGACCGTCTTTCTCAACCCCGAGAAGCCGGGAATGTTTTCGGCAGAGGAGCGCGTTTCCCTTTTGCGGCGCGTGTGCGAGAAGTTCCCCCGCGTTTCGGTGGATTTTGATCGCGGTATGGTCATCGACTACGCAAAAAGAGAGGGCATTTCGCTTCTTTTGCGTGCCGTACGCGATGAAAAGGATCTTGCCTACGAGATACAGATGGCGGACTACAACCGCACGCACGGCGGGATCGAAACCCTCTTTTTTGCGGCGTCCCCCGCGCTTTCGGACATTTCCTCAAGCGAGGTAAGACGGCGAATTTCCGCAGGGGAATCCGTTTCTTCTCTCTTGCCCCGCGAAATTTGTTCGGAAATCGCGCAAATGGCAAAAAAAGATGCGGTAAAATAAAAATTTGTAATTGACAAAAGCCTTTTCTTTATATATAATAGTAAAGATGATTATTTTGTCCGAGCAGGCTTTTTTGCTCGGGAAAGGACAAGCAAATGTTTAAGGAACAGATCGAAGCGCTTCGCGCTTCCTTTGCCGAGGCGCTTGCGGCTGCCACCACCAAGGAAGCCCTTGACGCTGTACGCGTGTCGTATCTTGGCAAGAAGGGACCCATCAGCGAGCTGATGAAGGGACTGCGCGATATGACGCCCGAGGAAAAGAAGGAGGCGGGACAGCTCGTTAACACCTTCAAGAGTGAGGCAGAGAATGCCGTTGGCGAAAAGGGAAAGGCACTGGAAAAGGAAGCCCTCTCGCAAGCCATTCGTGCGGCAAAGAAGTTTAATCCTACCCTGCCCTCGGGAGAGGAGCGCGGCTCTTACCACCCCATTACCCTCATTGCCCGCGACGTAGAGGAGATCTTTACCACGATGGGCTTTACGGTAGAGGACTACGTGGAGATCACCGACGACTATCATTGCTTTGAGGCGCTCAACATTCCCAAGCACCACCCTGCGCGCGATATGCAGGACACCTATTACATCGAGAACGGTCAGCTCCTCAAGACGCATACCTCTGCCGCGCAGAACCACATTATGAAGAAGTACGGTGCGCCCCTGCGTGCCATCTTCCCCGGCCGTTGCTTCCGCAATGAGGCGATCGATGCTTGTCACGAAAACACCTTCTTCCAGATGGAAGGTATGATGATCGACAAGGATATTTCCATTTCCAACCTCATCTACTTTATGAAAACGATGCTCAGCGCAGTGTTCGGCGAGGAGCTTTCGGTGCGTCTGCGCCCCGGCTTCTTCCCCTTTACCGAGCCCGGCTTTGAGTTAGATATCAGCTGCACCATCTGTAAGGGACGCGGTTGCCCCTCGTGCAAAAACACGGGCTGGCTTGAGCTTTGTCCTTGCGGAATGATCCATCCCAACGTGCTTCGCGAGGGCGGCATTGATCCCGAGGTCTATACGGGCTTTGCCTTCGGTCTTGGTATGACGCGCCTTGCAATGATGAAGTACGGCGTGAAGGACATTCGCGACTTTAATTCGGGAAGCCTGCGTGCGCTTTCCCAGTTTGAAAACGAGTAAGGAGGAGTAGACCGTGTTATTTTCGATGAACTGGATCGGAGATTTTCTCGATCTCTCCGAGCTTGATATTCCCGCACTCATTCACCGCTTCACCCTTTCTACCGCCGAGGTAGAGGACATCTATATCAAGGGACGCGACGTGCGCGGCGTTATCGTGGCGCGCATCGTTTCGATGAAGAAGCACCCCTCGTCCGATCACCTGCATCTTTTGAAGATAGATACGGGTACGGGCACCGTTGACTGTGTGTGCGGCGCCCCCAATGCCCGTGAGGGTCTTACCGTTGCCTTTGCAACAGTGGGCGGCACCGTTCCCGGCAAGGACGGGGAGCCTATGGAGATCGTCGAGCGCAAGGTGGCGGGCTTCCCCTCTGAGGGTATGTGCTGCTCTATGGCAGAGCTTGGCATTTCGGACGACAACAGCGGACTTTGGGAGCTTCCCGACAATCTGCCCCTCGGCACGGACATTAAGGCGATCTACCCCATTGACGATATCGTTTTCGAGGTGGATAATAAGTCGCTCACCAACCGTCCCGACCTTTGGGGACATTACGGTGTCGCGCGCGAGTTTGCCGCGATCACGGGACGTCCTCTTTTGACGGTTACCAAAAAGGATATTTCCGCATACGATTATCTGCCCCCCGTGGAGATCGACATTCGCGATATCGAGCATTGCTATCGCTACATCGGCACCAAGGTAGAGGGCATCACGGTGCACGAATCGCCCGTGGGAATGAAGATCCGTCTTTATTACTGCGGCTCGCGCGCCATCAACCTGCTTGCGGATCTGACCAACTACGTAATGATGGAGCTTGGTCAGCCGATGCACGCCTTTGACCTTCGCAAGGTGGATAAGATCGAGGTGCAGCGCTTTGCATCTCCCTTCTCCTTTACCACTCTCGACCACGAGGAGCGCACCATTGACAACCGCGTTTTGATGATCTGCTCGAATGAGGAGCCCGTTGCCATTGCAGGTATCAAGGGCGGGCTTGCCTCGGGCATTGCGGACGATACCACGTCGCTTCTTCTTGAGAGCGCGACCTTTGACGGCGTTTGCGTTCGCCGTGCAAGCACCTCGCTCGGTCTTCGCACCGACGCTTCGATGCGTTACGAGAAGATGCTCGACCCTGCGCTTGCCCCCCTTGCGACGGCACGCTTCTTATATCTTCTTTCCGAGATTGATTCGGGTATGACCGTTACAAGCTCGGTGACCGACAAGTGGGTGTACGAGTACCCCACCATTGAGATCGACATTGACAAGGCGTACTACGATCGCTACACGGGCATTGACATTCCGCGCGAGTATATCGTAAAGACGCTCAGCGCCTTGGGCTTTGGCATTTCCGCGGACGGCGACGCCTTCCACGTGACCGTTCCCACTTGGCGCGCGACCAAGGACGTGAGCATCAAAGCGGACCTGATCGAAGAGGTCACGCGTATTTACGGCTACGACAACTTTGAGGTCAAGACCTCGAAGAGTCCTCTTTATCCCGTACGCGCGGATGCAGGACGCTCCTGCGCCGACCGCGCGAAGGATATTCTCGTGGGCACCTATAAAATGCACGAGGTACATTCCTACATTTGGTGCGACGAGAACCGCTACCGCGAGATGGGCATCGCGCTTCCCAAGAACCCCAAGATCGTAAACGCCCAAACGCCTGAGCATAACACGCTCCGCGCTTCGATGATCCCCACGCTGCTTGCCTTCCTTGCCGACAACCGCGGCTTTGCGCCGAAGTACGGCATTTTCGAGATTGGAAGAACGGTACACGGCTTTAACGCCGAGGGGGCGTGCGACGAGCATAGATCGCTCGGCATCGCGCTTCTTGACAAGACGAGAGGCGAGGAAGACACCTTCCTCACCGCGCGCGACGCCGTTGTGTCCCTCTTCCGTTCCATCAAGCACGTGACCCCTGTTTTCACACCCCTTGATGCGCCCCTCGACTTTATGCACCCCGCCAACGCCTTTGCGGTAACGGTGGACGGTGTCGTGTACGGCACGCTTTCCGTGCTTCACCCCGCGGTGAAGGCGAAGCTCGACCGCAAGGCATCCATCGCATTTGCCGAGATCGATATGGACCTCTTTGCCGCACTCAAGCCGCAGGCAATCAAGTATACCGTTCCCTCGCGCTTCCCCTCGATCGAGATCGACTTCTCCTTCCTTGTGGATCCCGCGTCGGTCAACTTTGACGCGCTGTGCGCGCTTTGCCGCGCCGTGGGCGGTGAGCTTCTTACAGCCGTTTCCCTGATCGACGTCTACGAGGGCACCGAGGGCGATAGCAGCATTGCGCTTCGCTTCGTCTTCTCGTCCCAAGAGCGTACGCTCACCAAGGCAGAGCTTACGCCCTACACGGACACCATTCTTGCTTCCCTTGCGGAGCAAGGTCTTGCCTTGAAGGAAAACTAAAAAGCACGGGGACTGTTCTTGAGCAGTCCCCTTTTTATGAAGGGGTATTATGAAAAAGATCTATTTGGCAGGTCCTTTCTTTAATGACGCAGAAACGGCGCTCATCCGCGATTTTGCCGCGCGCTTGCGCGAGAAGTACGAGGTTTTCGTGCCGATGGAGCATACCGCCGAGGGGGACGTTCCCGAGGGGAGCTTCGCTTGGGGCAAGGAGATCTTTGATATTGACGTGAAAGGTCTTGAAGGGGCAGACTTTGTGGTCGCGCTCGACCACGGTTTTACCTCGGACGCGGGCACGGCTTGGGAAACGGGCTACGCCTACGCGCTTGGCAAGCCCTCGTATATCGTTGCGGTGGGCGACGCGTCGCCCGTGCGCTCCTTGATGCTGCTGCACGGCTGTACGCGCTATTTTGCCTCTCTCGACGATCTTTGCGCCTTCCTCGACGGCAAGGACACCCCCTCGGCAGAGGAAAAGGGCATCAGAGCGAAGTAAAAGGAAAAGTAAAAACCGCCATCAAGGATGGCGGTTTTTTGTTAGAATATTTTTCGTTTTGTGCCCCTCGGCAAGCGGATGGTGTAGCTTTGCAGGCGGGAGCGCTCGGAGATGTAGTTGTCTTCAAAGTCCTTGGCGTGGACCCACGTGCCCTTGAGCGACATATCGCGCAAGAGGGGGAACTCGTCGAGGTCGATCTGCGCGGGGGCGGGGACGAGGGTAACCTCGTCCGTGTTCTCCGTGAGGAGAACGAGGGCGGCGCGTAGGAAATCGGCGACGCCGAGCTTTTTGTCTACCGCCGTGAGGGAGGCGGGTAAGAAGGAGTTGGAAATTTGCTTTGCCGCCACTTTGAGCTCTTCGCGCGTGAGCGTCACAGGCGCGGAGATAGCGTAAGGCGTGGAAAGAAAGCCGTAGGCATCGCCGCAGACGTGCTTTTCTTCGCCCAGCAGCAGGTCACGGCAAGCGAAAACGAGATCGCAAAGGGAGAAGGAATCGGGGGTGGTGACGGGGAAAAGCGCCTCTTCGATTTGGGGTCTTATTTGCTTTAGCACTTCCCTATCGATCACGCGTTCCCTTAAGGGAAAATGCTTTTTTTCGATTTTTTCCGATGTGATGATCTCAAAACGAGGGTCGTTTTTCACCTTATCAATGAAGTAGGCGTAGTGCTCGCTCCAAAGCGCCATTTCTTCCTCTGTCAGGCGCGCGCTTTCGCGCCACTCGGCTTCGGGGGTGTTGACGCCGTCATAGTTCACCTTATCCCAAAATTCGCGCAGCATATTCATTGCGGGGTGGTGGCAAAGGACAGCAACCTCTAATTTTGCAAGCTTTTCGATGATTCCATCGATCTCCTCCTCCGTAAGCTTATAGAGGGTATCGAGGCAAAAGCTGGTTGACGCATTGATGACGTTACAAAAATAGATAGGGCGGTTGCTCACCTCATCGCGTGTGAATCCGCCGAGATATTCACGGATGCCCATTTTGGCATAGCCATATTGGGCAACGTAGGAGATGGAGTTGCCGGGACCGCTGGTGGCGTTCATTGCGATGCCGTCACCAAAGGTATCCTTCAGGATGGAAACGCACAGCCGTTCTCTTTCAAAAAAGCGGCGGAGTGCCTCGTCAAAGTCCTCGATATCGGTATACTCGTTGACGGTAGGGTGCTCGGAATGTGCGAGGGTATGCGTGCCGATCTCGTGGTGAGAGAGCGCCGCGATAACATCTTCTCTGCCCCATTTTTTGAGGGCGGGAATCAGCTTACCCGTGATAACGAAGCAACCCGTGATCCCCGCATTGTCCAAGGGTCGAACGGCACGCAAAATGCCATCTGCCGCCCATTCGTTGACATAATCCTCCGTATCATAGCGAAAAACGATCTGCGTCATAGTTTTCTCCTTATTCGTCGAAGCCTTCCCAAACGAGGAGCCCGTAGCGTTCGGCTGCCTCGGTATATTTGTCATAATCGACGCCCTTAATGTCGGTATGGAAGTGGTTTTGGTGGGTATCTCCCTTTTCGTCCGTCCAGCGTATCACGTAGAACGCCTTTTCGATGGGAGATTTCCACTTGGCAACAGGAATCGAGACGTAGGGCTTGCCTGTGACCTCACCCGTCAAAACGACCGTACCCGTATAGGCATCGGTGACGGTGTAGCTGAGGGTGGGGGCTTGCTCAACGTCCGAAACGAGGTAGAGCGTGATATCGCCGTCCGTTTCGTCCATCATAAAGGAAACGGGAGCTTGTGCGGTCTTAACGTAGTAATAGGCGAGCTTTTTATCCATCGAATAATCGACGATGGCGTCCGACACCTGCGGACAGCCGTCGATCATATTCCAAAGCATAATGCCGCCCTTTTCGTTTCTTGCGATGCGGAAACGCTCGATGAAATACTTATCCGCCTCGGCTTGGGAGATCTGGCTTGCCTTAGCAAAGTCGGTGATATTATCGAAGTTTTTGCCGAATAGGGTTTCGACCTGGTCGCTCATAAGGCGAATGCGATAGGCGTAGGGGGATTTATAGTCGTCGACGACCGAAACGGCGTGGCAGAGGTATTCCTTAGTGGGTCTGCCCTCCTCGTCGAAGATGGGCCAGGGGCTCTTTAAGAATTTTCGCAGGGCTCTCGGCGAGGAACAGCCGTGGTAGCCCGTTTCGGATGCAAAATAGCAGGGCGCATTTTTATAATAGTCGCCGCGGAAATAGTCGCGCGGTCCCCAAATATGCTCTTCGGCAAGGCGAGTTTTATTGCGGAAGCCGACCTCGTCCATATAAGGCGAGCAAGGGAGATAAGGACGGGTGTTGTCAAGCGCGAAGAGAGCGCGGGGCACGACGACGCGCGTAAGCTGATTGACAACATTGGGGTTGAGAGGCTCGCCGTTTTCGTCCTTGTGGAGGGTGTAGACGTTGTCGCACTCGTTGTCACCCGCCCAAAGACAGATGGAGCTGTAATTGCGTAAGCGCTTGACCTGATAGATGACCTCACGCGTGATATTCTCTGCAAAGGCGTCACTCTGCGAATACATAATGCACGCCATCATAAAGTCGTGCCAAATGAAGATGCCTTTTTCGTCGCAGAACTCGTAGAACTCCTCGCACTCGTAAATTCCGCCGCCCCAAATACGAACGGCGTTACAGCCACAGTCGTAGGTCATTTCGAGCGCCTTTTGCATTCTTTCCTTATCGATATGCTTGAGCGCCTCGATGGGTACGTAGTTAGTGCCGAGAAGAAAGACCTTTTTTCCGTTGATGTGGAACTCGAAGCAGCCGTTCTCCTCCACGAGAGAGGTGCGGCGCAATTCCACCTTGCGGATACCGTGGCGCACCGTTTTTTGATCGACGATCTCGCCGTCCTTATAAAGAGTTGCTTTTACGGTATAAAGGTTTTGCTCACCGTAACCGCGCACATTCCAAAGATAGGGGTGACGGAGAAAGAAATACGCCTTTCCCTCTTTGTAGGAAACAGGAACGCGCTCTGAAAAAGAGGAATCGCGGCATACGCCCTCAAGGAGAAGCTCGTAGCCCTCGCCAAAGAGATTCGTTTCGTATTCCACGTGAACGGCGGCACCCGTGACCGTGAGATCGGAATGTACGTATAAGTCCGTCAAGCCCTGTTTCTCGTTCTCAAGATGCACCTCGCGCCAAATACCGCCGAGGGGGGTGCGAAGCAGGATATCCCATCCGAGAGAGGCGGCAGATTTGCGAAGATAGCCACCCGGCACCTTAAAGGGAATGGCACTCGTTTTCGGGGGATCGTTTCTCATCACCTCAACGACGGCGGGCAGGATATGCACGACGAGGTCGTTGTCCCTTTCCTTAGCGATGCCCTCCAGCGAGAAGGAGAAGGGGATATACATATTATCGGTCTTACCGACGAGAACACCGTTCACGTAGATCTCGGCGAGGGTGTCGATGCCGTCAAAGGTAAGCACGGGGCTCTCATAGGGACAGTCGAATTTTTTAAAATACCACTGATGGTGGCTTTCAAACTTGGTATATTTCCAGTTGTTCGTGGAAAAATAGGGATCGCCGAGGACGCCGTGATCGCGCAAAATCTCCTCAAAGCAAACGGGTACCGTGATATCGTCGTATACGTCGAGTCCTGTGAACTCAGCAACCGTTTTGGGAGCAAAGCTCGTATTTATGACCTTTTCGTCCTCAAGGGCATACATTTTCCAACTGTTGTTCATAAAGCGCCTTACTCTCTTTGAGAGTCCTTTCATATCTTTACCTTTATTATACCGAGCTTCGTCTTCTTTTTCAATTGAATATTTTATATTTCCATTCTGCTTTTTAAGATTTTTAATGCAAATATAGAAAAACTCGGTTGCTTTGCAACCGAGTTTTTCGTTTAAAGAACACACCGCAAGAATTGCTTGGTTCTTTCGTTTTGGGGGTTGTCGAAGAGCTCGGCAGGGGAGCCCTCTTCGGTAATCACGCCGTCGCTCATAAAGAGCACGCGGTCGGCGACCTCGCGGGCGAAGCCCATCTCGTGGGTGACGATGACCATCGTCATTCCCTCGTCCGCAAGCTCGCGAATGAGGTCAAGTACCTCTCCGACCATTTCGGGGTCAAGGGCGGAGGTGGGCTCGTCGAAGAGCATCACCTTGGGGTTCATCGCAAGCGCACGGACGATGGCAATTCTCTGCTTTTGTCCGCCCGAAAGCGTGGAAGGATATACGTCTGCCTTATCCTCAAGCCCGATGCGGCGAAGGAGAGCGCGTGCCGTTTGCTCTGCCTCTTCCTTGCTCTTGAGCTTGAGCTGCACGGGAGCAAGCATCAGGTTTTGCAGAACGGTGAGATTGTTAAAGAGATTAAAGTGCTGAAACACCATTCCCATCTTCTGACGGGCGAGGTTAAGGTCAAGGCGACGCTCCTTTTCGTACGCCGCACGGGCGCGCTTAAGCTCTCTGCCCGAAAGCGCAGAAATCTCGGGGTGCAAGGAAACGTCACAGCCCGTGATCATTTTATCCTCAAGCCAGATCTCGCCTCCTGTGGGCACTTCAAGAAGGTTCATACAACGCAGAAAGGTGGACTTTCCGCTTCCCGAGGGACCGATAATGGCGACCTTTTCGCCGTCCTTGATCTCGGTAGAAACGCCACGCAAGACCTGCAAGGAGCCGAAGGATTTGTAGATATTCTTAGCGTCTATCACTTGCGCGGAGCCTCCTTTCGATTTTCTTGATTCCAAAGGTCAGGATGTACACGATCGCAAGGTAGAAGAGTGCGACGACCGCCATAGGCACGATATAGCTTGCCATATTGTTACCGCTACCGATGATCTTTGCCGCCATCGTGAGGTCGTACATACCGATCATACTGACGATAGAGGTTTCCTTGATCAGGGCGATCAGCTCGTTACCGATCGCGGGGATCACGTTTTTGATCGCCTGCGGAATCACGATACGGAGCATCGTGATGCGTCCGGGAAGTCCGAGCGCACGTCCCGCCTCAGTCTGTCCGATGTCAACGGAAAGAATGCCCGCACGAATGCTCTCCGCAACGTATGCGCCCGAGTTGACACCAAAGGCGATGGTGGCGGTGATGACCTGCGGAAAGCCGCGGATCGCGAAAATGACGTATGCCATAATAAAGAGCTGGAGTGCCATAGGCGTACCGCGGATCACGGTGATATACACCTTACAGATGAGCTTGGGGATCTTCATCCACTTGCTGTCGCCCGCGATCGTCACGAACGCGACGATGGTACCCAGCACAAGACCGAGAACGGCGGCGAGCACCGAGATGATCAGCGTCGTTTCAAGTCCCTTCCAGATGCTGTCCATATAGCTCTCTGTCGAAAACAGCTCTATGACCTTGTTTATAAAATCCATAGTTTTTTCCCTTTACGCAGAAAAAGAACCGACGAAATCGCGGTTCTTTTTCCGCAAATATTTTGCTTTTCGGATTAGTCGCTAAGACCCATATGGTTCATAACCATCTTTTCGATCTCGGTCTTGCCGTCCGCATCCTTCACCATCAGGTCGGTGAGGACCTCGTTGATGGCGTCAAGAAGCTCGGTGTTGCCCTTGGTCACGCAGATTGCATACTGCTCTTCTACGGGAGCATCCTCTGCCTGCGTTTCGCCCGAGTAGTAGAGGGGCAAGCACTTGAGTGCGGAGTTCTTGGAAACGATGTACTGTGCGGGAAGCTCGTCGATGATCACGACGTCGTTGTTGTTGGCAACGATGCCGTCAGCGGCAAGCTGTGCGGTGTCGAAGTTCTTAAGCTCGGTTTCGGTGCCGTAAAGGACGCCGTCGTAGCCGTAATCGTTGTCAGCGGTCGCATTGATCTCACCGTCGGTGTAGATCCAGCCCGTGGTGTCGGTCTGTACGCCGATGGTCTTGCCTGCGAGAGCTTCCCAAACGACGTACTCAACGCCATCATTGTTTCTGGTTACGATGCTATCGTCGTCAGCCTTGAAAATGACGTACTGTACAGAGGTGTAGTAAGGAACGGAGAAATCAACCTTTTCCTTTCTCTCGTCCGTGATGGTGATGCCTGCCGCACCTGCGTCGCAGACCTCGCCCGCCTTAACGTTATCGATGATGGCGGAGAACTCAACGTTCACAAACTCAATGCTCTTGCCGAGCTTTTCGCCAACGAGATTCATAATCTCAACGTCGACACCCTTGATCTCGGTGCCTGCGTAATACTCAAAGGGAGCAAAGAACGCGTTGGTGTGAACGATGATGGAATCGCCGCCGCAAGAAGCGAGCGAGCCAACCACACCGAAAAGCATCAATACTGCAAGTGCCAAAGAAATGATTTTTTTCATAGTATGCCTCCAAAAAGTTTTTTAATTTGGTATAACTGTTTATTATTATACTCGCATTTACAGAAAAGTCAAGGTTTTTCGTATTTTTATTCTAAAGAAGAAAAAATCCCGCACCGAAGTGCGGGATTTTTGAAAGCTTTTGAATTAAAGCTCTGCGAAGTACTTAATGGTGCGAACCATCTGAGAGGTGTAGGAGTTCTCGTTGTCGTACCACGAAACGACCTGTACCTGGTAGGTATCGTCGTCGATCTTAGCAACCATCGTCTGGGTTGCATCGAAGAGAGAGCCGTAACGCATACCGATAACGTCGGAAGAAACGATCTCATCCTCATTGTAGCCGAAGGACTCGGAAGCAGCAGCCTTCATTGCAGCGTTGATGCCGTCCTTGGTTACGTCCTTACCCTTAACGACAGCCACGAGAATGGTGGTAGAGCCGGTGCAGGTGGGAACGCGCTGTGCGGAGCCGATGAGCTTGCCGTTCAGCTCGGGGATAACAAGACCGATTGCCTTTGCAGCACCGGTGGAGTTGGGAACGATGTTTTGTGCAGCGGCACGTGCGCGGCGAAGGTCACCCTTTCTGTGAGGACCGTCAAGAACCATCTGGTCGCCCGTGTATGCGTGAACGGTGGTCATAATACCGGACTGGATGGGAGCGTAGTCGTTGAGCGCCTTAGCCATAGGAGCGAGGCAGTTGGTGGTGCAGGATGCAGCGGAGATGATCTGGTCATCTGCGGTGAGGGTGTTGTCGTTTACGCTGTAAACGATGGTCTTAAGGTCGTTGCCTGCGGGAGCAGAGATAACAACCTTCTTTGCACCTGCCTGGATGTGAGCCATAGACTTCTCCTTGGAGCAGTAGAAGCCGGTACACTCGAGAACAACATCAACTCTGTTCTTCTTCCAAGGGCACTTAACAGCGTCCTTCTCAGCATAGATCTTGATGG
>JAZSBJ010000099.1:0-1612 GCA_045602305.1 Eubacteriales bacterium
GGGAGCTTTTATTCTCTGTTTGGGGCGGGGTGTGCGGAGCATTATCATCTCGTTTGTACCGAATGCGGCGCGCTCTCGCATCTTTCGTGCGACCACGTTGAAGCATTTATCCACCACATCAGCACCCACCACGGCTTTACCGTGACCCCCCTTAAGACCACCCTTTACGGTCTGTGCGCCGAATGCAAGCGCGCAAAGAAAAGAAAGGAAGCTCTATGACGCTAAGTGCATTTCTCGAGGAAGTCCTCCTCGATTCCCTAATTGATTTTGTTAAGCTCTTGCCATTTTTGTTCCTCGCGTATTTGTTTATGGAATTTTTGGAGCATAAGGCGGGAGAGAAAATGGAAAACGCCATACGAAGGGCGGGCAAGGTCGGTCCGCTTTTCGGCGGTCTTCTCGGCGCTTTGCCGCAATGCGGCTTCTCTACGGCGGCTTCGGGACTTTACGCAGGGCGCGTGATCTCGCTCGGCACCTTGATCGCCGTTTACCTTTCCACCTCGGACGAGATGCTTCCCATTTTGATTGCCGAGGGCGCACCCGCAGGAAAAATTTTGAAGATCCTTGCCATCAAATGCGTCGTCGGCGCGCTCTTTGGATTTCTCATTGACCTCGTTTTGCGTGCGCTTCACAAGGAAAGACACCACGAGGGACACATTCACGAGCTTTGCGAGCACGAGGGGTGTCACTGCGAGGAAGGGCGCGTCTTGCGCTCTGCCCTGCACCACACGCTGCACGTTGGCACCTTTTTGCTTGCCATCATCCTTTTGCTGAACACCACCGTCTTTTTCCTCGGTCACGAGCGCATCGCGGGCATCTTTTCGAGCGTTCCCGTCGTCGGGCATCTGCTTTCTGCCCTCGTCGGACTTATTCCGAACTGTGCGTCGAGTGTTTTGATCACCAAGCTCTATCTTGAGGGTGTCCTCTCGGCGGGCTGTATGTTCTCGGGACTTCTCGTCGGCTCGGGCGTCGGGCTTCTCGTTTTGTTCCGCGTTTCCCGAAGGAAAAAGGACGCGCTGTTCGTTTTGCTTCTCTTGTTCGTCATCGGTGCCGCGTCGGGAATGTTTCTTGACCTTGTCGGCATTGGAAATATATTATAATTTTTGGAGGTTTCACAATGAACGAGCTTCATACCGTATCTCTTGAAAAAATTATTGAGGAGTTTTCCCTCACGGTTGCCTATCTTCCCGATCTTCCCGAGAACATTCTCATTTCAAACAAGCACGTAAACCGCCCCGGTCTTTCGCTTACGGGCTTTTACGATCACTTTGAGCAAACGCGTATTGAGCTGATCGGCAGAGCCGAGCATCTGTATCTGCAAAAATTCACGCCCGCAGAAAGAAAAGAGCATTTGCGCGTCTTTATGGCACACAAGCCCGCTTGCCTGATTTTCACGTCGGCCCTGGATATTTTTCCCGAGGCGCTTGAGGCGGCTGAGGAATACGGCGTTCCCCTGCTTTCCGCGCAGGAAAACACCAGCGAGTTTATGGCGGCGCTGATCGCATTCCTTAACGTTCAGCTTGCCCCCCGCATCACCCGCCACGGCGTGCTTGTTGAGGTGTACGGCGAGGGTGTTTTACTTCTTGGTGACAGCGGCATCTGCAAAAGCGAAACC
>JAZSBJ010000100.1:0-11070 GCA_045602305.1 Eubacteriales bacterium
AGCACACCTCAAGATGAGATATCCCATTGCTATAAGCAAGTAAGGTCACTTGTAGACTACGAGTTTGATAGGCCGTGGGTGTAAGTGTAGTAATACATTCAGCTGAACGGTACTAATAGACCGAGGGCTTGAACTGCTCGAAAGCAGTTCTCTTTGAGCTTTCGTTTCCCATCCTTTATTCGGTTTTCAATGAGCGTTTAAAAAGAAAAGAGCATCCAAAAGATGCTCTTTTCTTTTTATCCCACGCAAAGCGTGTGTATGGAATCTGCCGCACGGCGGTATGGAATCAAGGGCAAAGCCCTTGTATAAAGCTGCGACTTTGCCGTGTATGCAAATCCGCATCCCTTGACAAACCGCGCCCGAGTGTGGTATGATAGTAAGGAACAAAATCCGTTTGGGAGAACTGTATGTCGGAATTTATCACAACGCTCATTTTAGGCGCTCTCATTTGCGTTTTGGGTGCCATCAATATGACGGGAAACCTTTCGACCCTCCACCGTTATCATTACAAGCGCGTCAGCGAAGAAAACAGAAAGCCCTTTGGTAAGCTTGTCGGCGGCGGAACGGTGCTGATTGGCGTTTCCCTGATGCTTTTTGGCGCGTTTTCCTTCCTTTCGGAAAAGACACTAAACAACACGTATCTTCTTGTCGGCTCCGTATTGCTTGTCCTTGGAATCGTCGTAGGACTTGGCGTGAGCTTTTATGCAATGATCAAATACAACAAGGGAATTTTTTAAAATGAGAGAAGAACACGATTCGATGGGAACCGTCCTCGTTGAGGACGAAAGACTTTGGGGCGCACAAACCCAAAGAAGCCTTGAAAACTTTAAGATCGGGGAAGAAAAAATGCCAAAGGAGATCGTACACGCCTTTGGACTTTTAAAGCGCGCGGCGGCGGAAGCCAACGCACAGCTTCGCCCTGAAAAAATGACACCGAAAAAGGCGTCTGCCTTGATTAAAGCGGCGTGCGAGGTGTCGAACGGCGCGCTTGACGGCGAATTTCCCCTTGCCGTATGGCAAACGGGAAGCGGCACGCAGTCCAATATGAATGCAAACGAAGTCATCGCCGCCCGCGCGAACGCTATCCTCGGGGAAAAAACGCTCCATCCCAACGACGATGTCAATATGTCCCAGTCGTCCAACGACACTTTCCCCACGGCAATGCACATCGCGGCAGTTAAGGCGGTCAAGGAGCGCCTGCTCCCCGCGCTTTCCGCGCTTGCCGAAACCTTTTTACGCATAGAAAAGGAAAACGAAGGCGTCATCAAATGCGGACGCACTCACCTGCAAGACGCAACGCCCATTGCCTTTTCCCAAGAGGTCAGCGGCTGGCGCGCAATGCTTGAGGAAAGCGCCGCAATGATTGATGCGGCAATGTCGCCTCTTTACGCCATCGCACTTGGCGGTACGGCAGTCGGCACGGGCATCAACGCGCCCGACGGCTTTGACACCCTCGTTGCAGAGAAGCTCGCTTCTCTCACGGGCTACCCCTTTGTGACGGCGAAAAACAAGTTCCACGCTTTAACCTCTAAAGACGCCCTCGTCTATTCGCACGGCGCCATTAAGGCGGCGGCGTGCAATCTAATGAAGATCGCCAACGACGTTCGCTGGCTCGCTTCGGGTCCCCGCCTCGGGCTTGGTGAGATCACCATTCCCGAAAACGAGCCCGGCTCGTCCATTATGCCGGGTAAGGTCAATCCCACGCAGTGCGAGGCGCTCACGATGGTTGTGGTGCAGGTGATGGCAAACGACACCGCCGTTTCTCTTGCCGCATCCCAAGGAAACTTTGAATTAAACGTGTTTATGCCCGTCCTCATTTATAACTATCTGCAGTCGGTAAGGCTCCTCGCGGACGCAGTCGAGTCCTTCCGTAAGAACTGCGCCTCGGGCATCAAGGCAAACCGCGAAAAGATGCAAGAAAACCTCTCGCGCTCCTTGATGACGGTTACCGCCTTAAATCCCCATATCGGATACGAAAACGCCGCCCGCGTTGCAAAGCTCGCCCACGAGCGCGGCATCACGCTTCGCGAAGCGACGCTCTCGCTCGGGCTTATGACGGCGGAAGAATTCGACAAGGTCTATGATTTCTCGAAAATGATCTAATGCTTGTCCTGCGGCAGAAAAAAGACCGTTTCACTTTTGCGAAACGGTCTTTTTGTTTTTTTAAAAATTACACGTTAAAGCGGAAGAGAACAATATCGCCGTCCGCCATCACGTACTCCTTGCCTTCACTGCGGAGAAGTCCCTTTTCCTTAACGGCGTTCATTGAGCCCTCGCGCATTAAGTCGTCAAAGGAAACCACCTCGGCACGAATAAAGCCACGCTCAAAATCACTGTGGATCTTGCCAGCCGCTTGGGGTGCTTTCGTGCCCTTCGTGATGGTCCAAGCGCGCACCTCGGGCGTGCCTGCCGTCAAAAAGCTGATAAGTCCCAAGAGAGAATAGGACGCCTTGATGAGCTTATCAAGGCCGCTTTCCGAAATGCCAAGATCGTCAAGGAACATTTGCTTGTCCTCGCCCTCAAGCTCGGCAAGCTCTGCTTCGATCCCCGCGCAAACGGCGATGATCTCTGCGTCCTCGCTCTCGGCGTGCGCGGCGAGCTTCTTATAGCCCTCGTTTTGGAGATAATCTCCTGCGACCTCGGCGTCCGAAACGTTTGCAACGTAAATGGTCGGCTTCATCGTGAGCAAGCGCGCCTCGTACAGAAGTCCGCGCTCTTCTTCGGTAAGGTCTACCGTGCGGGCGCATTTGCCGTCACACAGGGCGGCGTATACGCGCTCAAGCACCTCGACCTCAGCGAGAATACTCTTGTCGCTCTTGGCGGCCTTCTTTTGCTTTTCAATGCGGCGCTCCATCATCTCCATATCCGAGAAGATCAGCTCCATATTGATGGTTTCTACGTCGCGCAGAGGATCTACGCTTCCTTCTACGTGAATGATGTTGTCGTCCTCAAAGCAGCGAACCACGTGTACGATGGCATCTACCTCGCGAATGTGCGACAGAAACTTGTTGCCAAGTCCCTCGCCCTGCGACGCACCCTTAACGAGTCCCGCGATGTCCACGAACTCAATGGTGGCAGGGGTGAATTTTTCGGGATTATACATCTCGGCGAGCTTGTCAAGCCGCTCGTCGGGCACCGATACGATACCCACGTTGGGGTCAATGGTGCAGAAGGGATAGTTTGCAGACTGTGCGCCCGCGTTCGTCAGCGCGTTGAAGAGCGTGCTTTTGCCTACGTTGGGCAAGCCCACGATACCAAGTTTCATAATATTCCTCCACGGCATACGCCGCTTATCGTTATCCTTTATATTTTATCATATCCTTGCCGCAAAATCAAGTTTTTTAGCGAGAAATGCCAAAACTTTTTTCTCTCTCGGCGCGAAAAAAGTAAAATGACGAAAAAATGAATTTTCACTCCATTTTTTTGGAGTTTTTTCATAATTTTCTCTATTTTTTGTGCAAATCCACACAAAAGCCTATTGCTTTTTTTTACGAAATGAGTTATAATATGATTGCGAATTAACAAACTTCATAAATAATTTTTGACCGAGCCGAAACAAAATGCGGCTCACGGCTAAAAGGAAAGGATGCGCCTATGGACACTAAAATTTTGATCGTAGACGACGATCCCTATATCTGCGAAGCCTTCCAAGTGCATTTGGAAACCGAGGGATATCAGGTAAAGATCGCAAACGACGGTGTGGAAGCCGTCAACGCTTTCAAGCTCTATGCTCCCGATTTGGTTTTGTTGGATCTGATGCTTCCTAAAAAGGAGGGTAGAGAGGTGTGCCGTGAAATGCACGAGATCTCTCCCCACACCCCCATTATCGTAGTTTCTGCGAAGGACAACCCCGTAGACAAGGTCGTGGCGTTTGAGCTTGGTGCCGAGGACTTCGTTGTGAAGCCCGTGGAAAAGAGCGAGCTTCTCGCCCGCATCAAGGTTCGTCTGCGCGGCAGTCAGGCACGCGCCAAGACTACGGATGAGGAAACCATCAAGTTCGAAAATATGGAAGTTTCTCTCCAAAAGTATGAATTGAAGATCAACGGCGTTTCCGTTCCCGTTCCCCCGAAGGAGCTTGAGCTTCTTTACTTCCTTGCTTCCAACTGCAATCACGTTTTCAAGCGTGACCAGCTGCTTGACAAGGTTTGGGGCTTTGACTATCTCGGCGACTCCCGTACCGTTGACGTTCACGTCAAGCGCCTGCGCGAAAAGCTCGAGGGCGTTTCCGACCGTTGGGCGCTCAAGACCGTATGGGGTGTAGGCTACAAATTCGAGACCTATTGATCCCTTGGGAAAATTTTTGGCATAAGCGGAAGAGGATGCACATATGCATCCTCTTTCTTTTTCCGTGCGCGACCACTCGCAGTATAATATACAGCTTCGGGATCGCGCACGAAAAATTCTGCTCAAAAATTTTCGCCAAGGAACCTTGGGAAATTTTTTTGCATAAGCAAAAGAGGATGCACATATGCATCCTCTTTCTTTTTCCGTGCGCGACCACTCGCAGTATGATATACAGCTTCGGGATCGCGCACGAAAAATTCTGCTCAAAAATTTCCGCCAAGAAGTGTTTGAAAAAACAAAGAAAAAGGACGCGAATGCGTCCTTTTGTAATGTTTTATTTGCTTTTATTGCTTTTTGCCGCGGATCATATCGTAATACGCCTTTGCCGCCTGCTCGGTCTTGCTTGTGCCGAATTTGTAGTATTCGCGCGATTTCAGATCGTCGGGCAGGTATTGCTGAAGGACGAAATGATTGGGATATTCGTGGGGATATTTATATCCCTTGAAAAGCGGGCTTTGCAGGTGTGTGGGAACGACGGTGCCTTTCCCCGCCTCAACGTCTGCGAGGGCGGCAAAATACGCGTCGTGCGCGGCGTTGGATTTGGGTGCCGTTGCGAGAATGGCGGCGGCGTTGGCGAGGGGGAGCGCCGCTTCGGGTAGACCGAGGTCGCGCGCACTCTCCACACACGCACGCGTTACGACGGCGGCGAGGGGATAGGCGTTGCCCACGTCCTCGCTTGCAATTACCTGCAAGCGGCGGCAGACGGATAAAAGGTCGCCCCCTGCCAAGATCTTGGCAAGATAAAACATCGTAGCATCCACGTCCGAGCCGCGAATGGATTTCTGCAAGCAGGAGAGCATATCGTAATGCACGTCCCCCGATGCGTCGAAATTGCCCGTAAAGGACGGGGTGAGTGCCTTGACGGTTTCCTCGGTCAATTCTTTATCCGTGAGCGCAAAGGCGTTTTCAAGAATACCGAGCGAACGGCGCACGTCCCCGCCACCGCACTCCGCAAGACGGAGAAGCAGGTCGTCGGACGCTTGCTTTTCGCCCTCTTCCGCGCAAAGAATGCCCCAAGCGCGGCGAAGTGCCACCGCACAGGCGGCGGGCGGCACGGGCTTAAACTCGAACACCGAGGAGCGCGAGATGAGCGCGTTATAAATGGCAAAATAGGGGTTTTCGGTGGTGGACGCGATGAGCGTGATGCGCCCGTCCTCCAAATATTCCAGCAGAGATTGCTGCTGCTTGCGGTTGAAATATTGGATCTCGTCGAGATAGAGAAGCACACCGTCCGCGCCAAACATCGTTTTGGTTTCCTCGGCGACCGCCTTGACGTCCGAAAGCGACGCCGTGGTAGCGTTCAAGCGGAACATTCTTTTTTCCGAAAGCCCCGCAATGATGCCGGCGGCAGTAGTCTTTCCCGTACCTGGGGGGCCGCTGAAGATCATATTCGTGATGCGCCCGCGTGCGAGCATTGCGCGGATGGTGCCGCGCGGACCGAAAAGATGCTCCTGCCCGACGATATCGTCAATGGTGCTTGGGCGGATTTTGTCGGCTAAGGGCTGATGGCTCATAAATGAAAAACCTTTCTAAGAAAGAAGATTTCGGCTTTCTGCGAAACGCGCATCAAGCTCTTGGAAAAGGGGCTCGTTTTGCGTGCGATAGGCTTCCGCCGCGCGGGCGGAAAGGGAAGCGATGCGTGCGGTTTCCTCGCTTGCGGCGGTGAGAAGGTCGGTGTCACGGCAGAGGGCGGCGAAACGAAAGGAAAGCCCGCCGCTTTGGCGAACGCCCTCTCCACTCGCCCCTGCAAGAAAATCACCGGGGCCGCGCATTTTGAGGTCCTCTTCTGCGACGGCGTAGCCGTCAAAGGTGGTTTGCATCGTTTCAAGGCGCTTGCGCCCTTCCGCGGTTTTTGTTTCAGAAACCAAAACGCAAAAGGACTCCTTTTTGCCGCGTCCGACGCGACCGCGAAGCTGATGAAGCGCCGCAAGTCCGAATCGCTCGGCGTCCTCAACGATCATCAGGGTGGCGTTCGGTACGTTCACGCCGACCTCGATGACCGTGGTCGATACGAGAACCGAAATATCGCCTGCGGCAAAGGCATCCATCACAGTTGCCTTTTCTGCCGCCTTCATCTTGCCGTGTAAATAGCCGATACGGAGCGTGGGCAAAGCCCGCGACATCTCCTCGGTCACCTCGGCGACCGTTTTCATCGGCGGCGCCTCGTAAAGCGAGAGGTCGACGGCGTCCTCTTGCGGCTTTTGCTCAATGGCGGGGCAAACGACGTACACCTGCCCGCCCTCGTTGACCTGCTTTTGAATAAAGGCGTATAGACGCGCGCGGTAGCTCTCGTCGACAACGAAGGTTTTGACCCGTTGCCTGCCCTTTGGCATCTCGTCAATGCGGGAAATGCAAAGATCGCCGTACAAAACGAGGGCAAGCGTGCGGGGAATGGGCGTCGCACTCATTACGAGCAGATGGGCGCTCGGGCACCTCTCGCGAAGCGCGGCACGCTGGGCAACGCCAAAGCGATGTTGCTCATCGGTGATGATCAGCCCAAGCTCCGAAAAGGAAATCTTTTCGTTCAAGAGCGCGTGTGTTCCAATGACGAGCGAAACGTCCCCCGCGGCGAGGGATGCGTAGATGCGCTCCTTCTCCCTTTTGGGCGTTGAGCCGAGCAAGAGCGCGCAAGAAAATCCCAGCGCTTCAAAGAGAGGCGCAAGATCGCCAAAATGCTGGCGCGCGAGAATTTCGGTGGGCGCCATCAGCGCCACCTGCCCCCCGCCGCGCATTACCGCATAAGCGGCGTAGGCGGCGCACACCGTTTTGCCGCATCCCACGTCCCCCACCAAAATGCGGCTCATAGGCGACGCTTCCGCAAGGGACGAGGTGATCTCGGTGCAAACGCGCTTTTGCGCGTCCGTTAAGGCAAAGGGAATGCTGGAAAGAAAGGGCGTCGGGTCGGGTAAGGGGTAGGCGATCGCGGGAACGCCCTCGGTTTTTTGCTTGGACATTGCCATACCGAGCGCGTAGAGGAAAAAGTCCTCAAAGGCGAAGCGGCGAAGCGCCGATTCGACCGCCCGCATCTCGGTGGGCTCGTGCAGGGCGGAAAGTGCCGTGCCGAGGGTGGGAAAGCCGTATTTACGGCGGATCTCCTCGGGAAGAAAATCCGTAATCTCGTGGCGCACCTCGGCAAGCGCATCTGCCATCAGCTTTCGCATTTGCGACATCGAGATTCCCTCTGTGAGGGAATATACGGGATAAAGGTCGGGCAATGGCGTATCCCCGTCCATTCTTTCGTAGGCGGGAGAGGTTAAGGAAAAAAGGCGCTTTTGAGGCGAGAGCTTTCCCGTAAAGCGGTACACCTCACCCACGTGAAAAACGTTCTTAAGATACTCTTGGTTAAAAAAGACCACCTCGACCGTGCCACTCTCGTCAAAGGCGCGGAACTTGGTAAGGCTCATACGCCCGCGAATGCGCGCAGTCTGGGGCTCCGTGCCGACGGTAAGCACAAAGGTAGCGGGCTGTCCGTTCGTCCCCTCGGCAAGGGGGACCACACGGCTTCTGTCCTCAAAGCCGCGGGGAATATGAAAGAGGAGATCGCGCACCGTGAGAATGCCCAAGCGTGCAAGTGCCTTTTGCTTGACGGGACCGATGCCGCGCAAAACGCCCACGGGCGAATTTAACGAGAAGGACACGCGCTTTCCCCCTTTCCTTTGTTTTCTTTTTTCATTTTATCACATTCGGTACCCAAAATCAAGAACTTTGCGATAAAACCCCGTTCCTTTGGTGAAAAAAAGGTGAAAAATAAAATAATTCTTCCTTATCTGTTTACAAATCCTGTTTTATCTGCTATAATGATTAAGATGAGATAATAGCCTTTTTCGAAAGGAGAAAAATAATGAAAGACGAGCGAAAAGCAACCTTCGGCAAGGATCTTGCCGTTGTGGTGTGTGCCGCTGTGGCGGCGATCCTTCTCGCGGTGGCGGGACTTGCCTTCACAAAGCTGTCCCCTCTCTTTGTGGGAATGATTTCCGTGCTTTTGTATTTAATGTTTTTGGCGATATATCTTTCGGTGCGCTTTTCCGTTTTGACGCGTTTGAAGCAAACGCCCGATAAGGCGGAAAAGGGCGGGGACTTAACGGCGTTTCTCTGCGCCTCTCCCCATCCGTCCGTGCTTTGCGACACCAAGGGGGCAGTGCTTTGGTACAACGACGCCTTTTTGTTGGTGACGGGAGAGAACGCCATCTCCCACGGCGTGCTTTTAGAGGACGTGGCGCTCGTGGCAGACAAGGAAGCGCTTTCGGGCGAGCTTAAGAATTTTGACGTTTGGACGCTGGGCGACGGCGTTTACGTTTCCGAAAAAACGCATATGACCGCGAACGGCGGGTGCGATCTGTACGTGTTCCGCGACGTTTCCCTTTGGAACGCGACCGAGCGGATGCTTGGCAAAACGCAAAGCGCCTATGAGAACGCGCAAACGGCGGTGGCGTACATCATCATCGACAACGTCGAGGATCAGCTTCAAAACATTCAAGAGCAGTTCCGTGAGGCGACGGCGCGTGTGTCGGACATCCTTCGCAAATGGGTCGCGGATATGGACGGTGTGATCCGTTCCTACGAGCGCGATAAATACATTGCCTTTTTCCGTTACGAGGGCTTAAAGGCGTGCGTCGCGAACCGCTTTGACGTGTTGGATAAGATCCGTTCCGTGCGTATCGGCGATCAGCTTCCCGTCACGGTATCCATCGGCGTTTCCTGCATCGAAAGCGGTACGCTCGCCGAGCGCGAGGCACTCGCGCAAGAGGCGATGGATATGGCGCTCCAGCGCGGCGGCGACCAGGTGGTCTGCCGTAGCGAAACGGGCATTGATTTTTACGGCGGTAAGACCAAGGCGATCTACAAGCGTGCAAACGTGCGTGCCCGCACGGTGGGAACACAGCTTGTCCGCTTGATGGAGAACGCCGACAACGTCCTCATTATGGGACACCAAAACGGCGACTACGACTCCTTTGGCGCGTGCGTCGGAATGGCGCGCTTTGCGCTCCAGCACTTTGATCCGAGCCAGGTGCATATCGTCATCAACCGTGCGGATAAAAATCTTCGCTCTTGCTTTGAAAAGGCGGCGGAGATCCCCGAGTACCGCGAGATGTTCGTGGACCCCACGGACGCTCCCGACTTCGTTATGCCCGGCACGCTCCTTTTGATCGTGGACGTAAACCACCTTTCGCACACCGAGTGCCCGAGGCTTCTTGACCTTGTGGAAACGGTGGCGATCATCGACCACCACACGCAGTCGGCAGCGTTTGAAAAGAAGATCGCACTCTTGTACATCGAGCCCTCTGCATCCTCGGCGTCCGAGCTTGTGGCGGAGATCCTTGAGCAGCACCTCGGCGCCGTCAGCCTCGAAAAGGAAGAGGCGGAGCTAATGCTTTCGGGCATTCTTCTCGACACCAAGCAGCTTGTCCGCAGTACGGGTACCCGTACCTTCGGCGCGGCGCGCTTCTTGCGCGGCGAGGGCGCAGACCCCGGTGAAACCAACGAGCTGTTTAAAAACGACGTCGCGGATATGCGTAAGCAAGCGCAGTTCCTCACCAATACGATGCTCTACAAGGAGCATATCGCCATCGCCGTTTGTGTGGGCAATACCGACTCCTCGTACCGCGTTATCGCCGCAAAGGCGGCGGACAGTCTGCTCGGCGGACGCGGCGTGCGCGCCTCGTTCACCCTCGTGACCATCGGCTCCAAGGTGCATATTTCCGCACGCTCGGACGGTACGGTCAACGTAGCAAAGATCCTTGAGGAGCTGCACGGCGGCGGTCACTTTGACGCGGCAGGCGCACAGGTTGATGCCAACGAGGAAAGCATCGAACGCCTTAAGCGCGCCATCGACAAGCACTACAAGAACGAAGAATAAAAGCAAAGACCGCAAAAGCGCGGATAGAAAGGACACAGTATGAAGGTAATTTTGTTAGCAAACGTGAAGGGCCTTGGCAAAAAGGACGAAATGGTCGAGGCATCCGACGGATATGCAAGAAACTATTTGATCCCCCGCAAGCTCGCTATTCTCGCTGACAACAAGGCGCAAAACGAGCTGAAGGGAAAGGAGTCTGCCCGTCAGTTTAAGATCGACGAGGAGAAAAAAGCGGCGCGCGAGATCGCCGCACGCTTAGAGGGAACGGTCGTCAAGATCCGTTCCGCATCGGGGGCAGACGGCCGCCTTTACGGTGCCGTGACCGCCAAGGACATCGCCGAGGCACTGGAAAAGAGCTACGGTATCACCGTGGACAAGCGCAAGCTCGAGCTTGCTGACGTGATCAAGAGCTACGGTACCTATTCCGTATCCGTGAAGCTGTATACCGACATTGTCGGAAAGTTCACCGTTGTCGTACACGAATAAGGACGGCGAAAAATCAAACGAAATGAGGAAGAAAAATGGCTGTTGACCTTTTAAGACGCCTGCCGATGTCGCTGGAAGCGGAGCAGGCGGTTCTCGGTGCCATTCTCATTAAGCCCGAAGCCTTTACCGAGGTTGCGAGCCTTTTGCACGCTGAGGATTTTTACTTAGACGAGC
Source organism: Eubacteriales bacterium (assembly GCA_045602305.1). GTDB lineage: Bacteria > Bacillota > Clostridia > Oscillospirales > CAG-272 > UBA1740. The sequence continues at coordinate 10,859 of JAZSBJ010000100.1, forward strand.
ATAAAAAGATCTATCACGCGCTGCAAAGTATGTTCCTTTCCAGCCAAAGCGTTGACACGGTAACGCTCGTCAACACGCTCGTGGCACAGGGAGCATACCGCGACAGCGAAAGCGGCATCGCCTATCTTGCCGCGCTTGCCGAGGCAGTTCCCTCGGCTTCCAACATCAAGGATTACGCCAAGATCGTCCACGATAAGTGCTTGCTTCGCCGC
>JAZSBJ010000101.1:0-7753 GCA_045602305.1 Eubacteriales bacterium
CTCGGCTCTCTCGATGCTCTCGGAGGACGTACCGAGCAGCTCGACGCCGCTCTCCCTCAGTATGCCCTTCTTCTCGAGGAGCATAGCGAGGTTAAGACCTGTCTGACCGCCGATGCCGGGGATGATGGCGTCGGGACGCTCGTATCTCAAAATTTTCGCAATATATTCAAGGGTAAGGGGCTCCATATAGACCTTGTCCGCAATGGTGGTATCGGTCATAATGGTGGCGGGGTTGGAGTTGACGAGAATGACCTCGTAGCCTTCCTCGCGGAGTGCAGGGCACGCCTGCGGGCCCGCATAGTCAAACTCTGCCGCTTGTCCGATCACGATAGGACCGGAGCCGATGATCATAATTCTTTTCAAGTCGGTTCTTTTTGCCATAGATGTTTTTTCCTCCGTATATGCTAGCGATTCTTTTAACCTAAAAGGGATTTGTCAAGATACACCGCGTGTCCGCCCACGACTGTGGCAAGACAGCGTCCGCATAGGCGTGTATCCGTGAAGGGAGAGCTTTTTCCCATCGAAAGGAAGTCCTCGGGAGAAACGGTATATGCCTCGTCAAGACGGAACACCGTATAGCCGCGGATGGGAATATCAAAGCGCTTGGCGGGATTCGTGCTCATCAGCGCAACGAGGCGCTCAAGCGACAGAAGCCCTTCTTTTACAAAGTGGGTATACATAACGGCAAAGGACGTTTCAAGTCCCACGACGCCGTTTAAGCATTTGCCAAAGGGAAGTGCCTTTTCCTCGTGTGAGTGGGGCGCGTGATCGGTCGCGATCATATCCACCGTGCCGTCAAGGATGCCTTCGATCAGGGCAAGCCTGTCCGCTTCCTCACGCAAGGGGGGATTCATTTGGAAGCGCCCACCCTCGCCGCGCGTTTTATCGGTCAGGGTAAGGTAATGGGGGGCGGTTTCCGCCGTCACGTCCACACCGCTTGCCTTGGCGTCGCGGATCAAGGCAACGCTTTCCTTGGTTGAAATATGGCAAGCGTGGAATTTGACCCCCGTGTCGGATGCAAGACGGATATCTCTCTCTATCTCGCGCCATTCGGCTTCGGGCGAGTCCTTGGGGGCAGTCCCGTCCTCACAGTGCGCGGAGATGACCTTGCCAAGTGCCGCGGCTCTTTGCATTGCCTCACGCATCAGTCCTGTGTCGTCCACGCCGCGTCCGTCATCGGAGAAGCCGCACACGTAGGGTGCCAAGGCTTCTATGTCGGAAAGCGCGCGACCGCCTTCGCCCACCGTGATCGCACCGAACGGATGCACGTCGATTGCGGCATCTCGTTCAATCAGCTCAAGCTGGAGCTTAAGGCTCTCAAGATTGTCGGGCACGGGATTTAAGTTCGGCATCGTGCATACCGCGGTAAACCCGCCGTGCGCCGCCGCGCGGCTACCCGAAAAAACGGTTTCCTTATAAGAAAAACCCGGCTCACGGAAGTGCACGTGCACATCTGTAAAACCGGGAAAAACGAAAAGGGAAGAGCCGTCGATAGAAACAGTATCGGACGAAGAAAAAGGGAAATCCGTCAAAAATGACGTTTCTCCCGCAGAAAACTGACCGTCGGAAAATACGATTGCGTTCTTCAGTGTTGCTTTCATCGCCATTCCTCCTCGGTAGTATTATTTTAACTAATTTATAATACCATATAAGAATAAAAAAGTCAATAGGAAAAAACATTTTTGGCTTTGGTGATTTTCTACAATTTTTTTACGGCTACGGCAAGGCGACGCACAAAAGAACAGCCGATGCGAAAAGCATCGGCTGTGAGATCAATATCCGAAGTCCCCGTCCACAAGGATCACGCGAACGCGGCGGGGCGGTCTGCAAAAGCGCGTACGGACAAAGGACGCACAAATGGTTTCGGGACAAAAGCAATCCCCGCATTCGCCCGTTTTCTTGCAGGGCGTTTGGATGGGAAAGCGCTGTGCGTTCTTGGGCGCGGCGACCGTGCGTACACGCGTGTATGCGGCGTCCATATCGGGAACGATCTTATTTCTTCCCGCAATCACGACGACGTTTTTCGGTCCAAACACGAGCGACGCCACGCGATTTCCAATGCCGTCAAGGTTGAGAAGCTCGCCCTCTTCCGTCACGGCGTTCGAACTCATCAAATACCAATCCGTAAAGAAATGTGCCTTGGCAAATTCGGCGCGCGCTTCTCTGGGTACGTCATTTCTGTCGAAAACGCAGTGTCCTTCATTTTTCAATGCATCGATCAGCCCGATCTCCTTGATGGTTGCAGAGCCGCCGAACGTCACGCTTTCTCCTTTTGCGATGAGAGAAAGCACAAGTGCAGATGCCTCCTTTGCGTTTTCCGCGTAAAATGCGTCAAATCCTCGCTTCTTGAGTGCCGTGAGGGTGCGCTCTATCGTAGCATTCATAGAAACCTCCTTAAATCAATGCAACGGGATCCGCGGTATGTACAAAGGGAAGCACACGGAAGCTATACGAGAATTCTTCCTCGTTCAGCTGGTACTTTTCTGCCAGGATAGGACCGCAGGCGGCGCTTCCAACGCCGGAATTTTTGTAGTCAATGCGCAAATAGGTAGCGGCGTCGGCAACAAGATCAAAGGGGTGCTTTGCTTTTTTGACGGCGTGCGCATCGTATTTGGACACGGCAAACTCAAAGGTATCGTCACCAAGAAAGATCAGACCGTTTCCTTCTTTGTCCGCAAGGGTGAGAAGTCGCGTGTCCGTTCGGACACCGCAGTCCTGCGGCATCGGATAGGGCTCCCACATTTCCTCCACCGTGGTGGAAAAAAGTCCCAGGTGCGCAGCGTGGTGCATATCCACATAGTTTTCGGTAGGACCCATGCCAAAGTAAGTGACGACGTCCTTGTTTTCCAAAACGAAATCCATACCGAATCTTGGGAGATATAGGAATGCCGGGCATCTTTTGGCAACGACGGAAACGGAAATAACCCCCGTGTCCTCTATGCGGTAGGCAATGCACATATCGTCAAGCAAATTGCGTGCGGAATACGAAGTAAGTGCCGCTTGGTAGGTCAACGTGATAGCGTGGGCCGTACGTGCCACTGTAAAGTCGTGGACGCGTATCTCGGAGAGCTCATGAATATCATACTCTCCCTTTGAATCTTGGTTGATCGCCCATAAATGCGTTACGCGGCGGTCGTTGTCGATGGGAGCGCGCTTGGTAGAGAAAGCGGTTCGCTCGGAGATCAGAGAGATGCCTTCCTTCACGATTTCCTCAATTGCCGCATAATATCGGTTGAAACGATAGGTGAAGTCCCTTCCTTTAATGGTAATAAATTCGCTGTTATCCTCCAAGGCAAGGGAAGACGCAGTGAGAGATGTCAGCTGGAGCGCTCTCTTAACGGAGAGGGAAACAGAAGGAGAGGCCACCTCGTGACCGCGTTTAGCATACACGGTATCCTCTTTCGTGCGAACGAAGAAGCGAACGGAAGCACCGAGCTTGACCTCTGCGGGGAGCGAGAGGGGAAGCGAAAAGGTGGTCTTTGACAGCGGTGCAAGTGAGAAGTTCTCAAGCTTGCCTTCTGCGAGCGTCTCGCCGTCTGCCTCAAGCGTATATGTGATATCAAATTCCGAAAGATCGGTAAAGGAAAAGCGGTTTTCTACCGAAAAGGTAAGCGTTCTTTGATCTGCAAGCGCAATTTTTACGTTTGCGTAGACGGCGGCAACTTCAAGGGCGCCGCTGGACGGGGTACGATCCGGGAACACAAGACCGTCGGTGCAGAAATTTGAGAAGTGATATTTTTCTCCCGCATCTCCGCCGTAGCCGTAATATGTTTCGCCATTTTCGTTTTCAAGGATAACGGCGTGATCCGCCCATTCCCAAACGCATCCTCCAAGGAGGTTAGGGTAACGGTAAACGGTTTCTATATAGTCGTAAACATCCCCGGGACCAACGCCCATCGCGTGCGCATATTCACACATAAAGAAAGGCTTGCCACAGGGCTCGCGACCTTCCTTGTCAAGCCACTCGAGCGTTGGATACATACAGCTGACAATCTCGAAGGGAAGCTGTGTTCTATCTTCGATAGAGCGCTCATAGTGGGTGGGGCGACTGTCGTCAAGAGCGCGGCAGGCGTCGTACATCGCAAAGAAGTTTTCGCCGTAGTCTGCCTCGTTGCCCATGCTCCAGATGATGACGGACGCGTGGTTTTTGTCGCGCGCCACGTGGCGCACAATGCGGTCAACGAGCGCCTCTCTCCAAAGTGGGTTTTGCGCAGGGAAGTTTTCGTCATAGGCGTGCCATCCCTGATTTTGCTTTTCGTTGTAGTAGATAAAGCCGTGCGCTTCAAGATCTGCTTCTGCGATCAGATAGAATCCAATCTCATCGCACAAATTGTAAAATTCGGAGGTGTTGGGGTAGTGCGAGGTGCGGATGGCATTGATGTTGAGCTTCTTCATTAGAAGAAGCTCGTTTCTGATCTCGTTCAGCGGGATCGCGTATCCGTATGCGGGGTGAGTATCGTGGCGGTTGACACCCTTGATCTTGACGGGAGTACCGTTGATCAAGAGCTCCTGCTGATCCGAGATCTTTATGTCGCGGAAGCCGACCTTTTGTGAAATGACCTCATCCTCGGTTTGGATGAGCAGGGTGTAAAGATAGGGCTTTTCTGCGCTCCAAAGGTGTGCGTTTTCTAAAATAAAATCTACGGGTGCGTTTGTGACGGTGGAAAGGGTGTTGCCTTCGCGATCCAACAGTGACGCAGTATACGATGTGTCGGAAGAGAAGGAGAGAGACGCCTTTAAGTGTCCGCCGCGATAGTCTTTGCCGGGGGTGGCGGAGATTTTGATATCCTTGAGATGAGAGGGCGCGCGGGAAAGAAGGTATACTTCGCGGAAAATACCACTCAAGCGATAAAAATCCTGGCACTCAAGGTAGGTCGCGTCGCACCACTGATATACGACAACGGTAAGCGTGTTTTCACCACTTTTAAGCGCATCGGTGATGTCAAACTCTGCGGGCAAGTGCGAGCATTTGCTAAAACCGATCTCTTTGCCGTTGACGAAAAGGTAGTAGAAGGAGCTGACCCCTTCAAATACGATATGGGTACGCCGTGCCTCAAAGCTATCGGGGAGTGTGAAGGTGCGTTGATAAACGCCGCAAGGCGTATCAATGGGGATATAGGGGGGATTCAAGGGAATGGGGTAGGCACAGTTGACGTATTGGGGAATACCGTAGCCCTGCATCTGCCAGCAAGAGGGGACGGGAATGGTTTTTTGGTCAAAAGGGACCGAATGGGCTACGCCATCGGGAATGTCCACGTAGCGCTTGTAATATGAAAAATACCAATCGCCGCACAAAGAGTGAAAATAGGGAGATTTTTCACGCTCACCGGAAAAGGCGGTGCTTTGATCGGCAAAGGGGATCATATAAGCATGTGCGGGGAGATTGCCTTTTTGCATTAGACGGGGATTTTCAAAATCGTGCATCATAAATGCTTCTCCTTGTGGCAGGTTTGCTCTTCGTTGCTTCCATTATAACGGATTTGCGGAAAAAGTCAATAAAAAACTTGCATATTTCTTAAAAATGTGTTATACTGCTTGTATAACTGAAAACGGAAAGGAGAGGGGATATGACAGAGCGCCTTTTGGACAAAATGCGCGCCTTTTTAAACGGAAAATGGGCGTCCTTGCTTTATACCGCACTCGCGTGCATTACCGTGTCGTTTTCTTTAGAGCATTACACCATTCCGCTGTTTATTCTTTGGATCCTTTTCGTTCTCCTTTTGGACGGCAGCTTTTTAAACGTTTTCCTGCCAGTTACGCTTTTGTGCGGCTTTGCTATACGCACGTCGGGGCAGGCTACCATCCTTTTAAATCACGTTTGGCTTGCTGTTCCTGTAGTCATCGTCATCGCCATTCATTTCATCCTCCACGGACGCAAACGGAGATTTGGGGTGCTTTTCCCCGCGCAGGCGGCAATTTCCTTGGCGCTTCTCCTTGGCGGCGCTTTTTACATTACCGCTGCCAATTATTTTAAGCCCGATGCGCTCTATTACGTCTTCTTTCTCGGCGTCGGTATGATCTTCTTCTACGTGTGGTTCCGAAACGGCGTGTATTCCAATGAGTATTACGACGTGCGTGAAAAGTTGATGGAGTGTTTTTGGTATCTTGGCATCTTTTGTGCGTATAGCATCCTCGATCAAGCCTTGCGCTTTTTGCTCACGAGTGGCACTTTTTACGAAGCCTACGTTTGGTCCAACGACATTTGCGAGCTGATGCTGTTTTGTATTCCTGCCGCATTTTATTACGCGAGAAAACAGTATTCTTGCCTTTTCGTGGGCCTTGCCTTTTACAGCGTTATGTTCTTCACGCACTCGTATTCTGCCGTTTTGTGTGGGGCTGTGCTCGTCGTGCTTTGCCTTGTATATCTTTTGAAGTACCGTAAATCATACCGCGCGATCACCGCCGCCGTCCTCGGCGCCTTGTGCGTGATCGGCGTGCTAGGCTTCCTCTTCCTTTTGCAAAAAAGCGGCGGCTTTTTCGCCTTCCTTGATCAAGAGGAAAACGGTCGCTTGGGACTCATCAAGGAAGCGTGGCAAAACTTCCTTTCTGCCCCCGTTTTCGGCGTTGGCGTCGGTGATCCGGGTGCGGGAAACGCCACCTTTATGACGGTCAACTGGACGCACAATCTTCTTTTCCAAGTGCTTGGAAGTATGGGCCTTGTCGGGCTTTTTGCCTACGGCTATCAGCTCTATCTGCGTTGCCGATTGGTCTTTGCATCAACCGATCCTTTCCGCCTTGCGGCGGGGCTTTCTTACCTCGGTATCTTTCTCATTTCAATGTTTCAGCCCGGTGAGTTTTGTCCGATGCCGTATGCGATGGTGGCGGTGATGATCTTTACCGTGCTTGAAAACTCGAAGGAAGAACGGGAGCAAGCCGCAAAATAATGAAGAAAAAACCGAGATATCTTCTTGACAATATACGACTTGTCCGTTATAATGTCTTATTATACGATTTATACGATAAACTAAAACACCTTTGACAGAAAGTAGGAGTTTCCAATGATAAACGTCCCCGAAATTTTTGGAACGATGGTCTTTGGCGACAGTGAAATGAAGGCGCGCCTTCCCGAAAGTGTCTATGAATCCATCAAAAAAACCATCAAGGATGGAAGGAGCTTAAAGCTCGAAACCGCCAATGTCATCGCCGCGGCAATGAAGGATTGGGCGGTAGAGAAGGGTGCTACGCACTTTACTCACTGGTTCCAGCCTATGACGGGCATCACCGCCGAGAAGCACGACAGCTTTATTTGCCCCGAAGGGGACGGTAAGGTCATTATGGATTTTGGCGGCAAGGAGCTCGTTAAGGGAGAGTCGGACGCTTCCTCTTTCCCCTCGGGCGGACTTCGCGCGACCTTTGAGGCAAGAGGCTATGCCGCTTGGGACCCCACCTCTTACGCATTCGTAAAGGATCACGTCCTCTACATCCCCACGGCGTTCTGCTCTTGGGGCGGTGAGGCGCTCGACCAAAAAACGCCTTTGCTTCGCTCCAGCGAAGCGTTAAACAGACAAGCACTTCGCGTGTTAAAGCTCTTTGGCAACGAGGACGTGACGATGGTACAGACCACCGTCGGTCCCGAGCAGGAGTATTTCCTTGTGGACGCTGAGATCTACAACCAAAGAAAAGACCTTCTTTATACGGGACGCACCCTTTTCGGTGCAAAGCCCCCCAAGGGGCAGGAGCTTGGTGACCACTATTACGGCACCATCAAGCCCCGTGTGCAAGCCTTTATGCGTGAGCTTGACGAGGAGCTTTG
>JAZSBJ010000102.1:0-6302 GCA_045602305.1 Eubacteriales bacterium
CCGTGCAATCGTTCGTTCTCCTAAGGTCTTCCTTCTTGACGAGCCTCTTTCCAACCTTGACGCAAAGCTCCGTGCTTCGATGAGAACCGAGCTTACCAAGCTCCACAAGAAGGTCGGTACCACCTTTATCTACGTTACGCATGACCAGACCGAGGCAATGACGATGGCAACCCGTATCGTCGTTATGAAGGACGGTCTTATCCAACAGGTAGATACCCCTCAGAACCTTTACGACTATCCCTGCAACCTCTTCGTTGCAGGCTTTATCGGAAGCCCTCAGATGAACTTCATCACCTCGAAGCTCGTGAAGAAGGGCGACGACTTCTACCTCGAGTTCGGCTCCACCTCCGTGAAGCTCCCCGCAGAGAAGGCGTCCAACCCCGCACTGCTTGAGTACGTGGATCAAGAGGTCGTTATGGGTATCCGTCCCGAGCACATTCACGACGATCCTATGCACGTTTCCAATATGCCCGACAGCCTGATGGATGCGGACGTTGAGGTAACCGAGCTTATGGGTGCTGAGATCTATCTCTACCTCAGCTTTGACGGACAAGAGGATGCAACCAACGGCAAGACCATCATTGCCCGCGTTTCTTCCCGTTCTCAGTCCCGTGCAGGCGACAAGATCAAGGTTGCCATCGATGCGGAAAGAATCCACATCTTTGACAAGGATACCGAGCGCTGCATCGTTCACTAATTTCAGAAAGCGAAGGGCTTTCGCGTTTTGCGAAAGCCCTTTTTAATCAAAGGAGGAAAGCGGATGGCAAAATATCGCATCGCGGAGCTTTTGGTCGAATTTGCCCCGCGCTATGATCTTGCCGCGCGCGTTTGCGCGGATTACCTTGTCGACACCGAGGAAAAAGCAGATTTCTCCATTGAACTCGACGAGGGCGAGATCGCGAAAACGCAGAAGGAATATCCGCAAAGCTCGCTTGGCGCCGCCGAGAGCTTTTGCATCTTCCGTCGCTTTACCGAGGAAGCCGCAAGGCGCGGTGCCGTTCTCTTGCACGCCGCAACGGTAGAGGTGGACGGCAGTGCGTACGCCTTCAGCGCCCCCAGCGGAACGGGAAAAAGCACGCACATCACCCTTTGGCGTCGCCTTTACGGCAAACGCATTGGGATCGTCAACGGCGACAAGCCCTTCTTGCGGGATAAGGACGGCGTACTGACGCTCTACGGAAGCCCTTGGTGCGGCAAGGAAGGGTGGCAAAAAAACACGCACGCCCCCTTGAAGGCACTGTGCTTTCTTTCTCGGAGTGAGGAGAACACCATCTCCCGCCTTCCCGCCGCCGACGCGCTTCCGCGCGTGTTTGCACAGCTCTTGAAGCCGCGGTCCGAGGAAGGACTTGCGAATACTTTGCAGTTTGCCGACCGCTTGATTCGCGAGGTACCCATCTACGCGCTTGGGTGCAACATATCGCCCGAGGCGGCAAGGCTTTCCTTTGAAACCCTGACAAATTCAAAATGAGAGGGAAAAACAATGAAGATCAAGGACGGATTTGTACTGCGTGAGGTCGCAGGCAGCACGGTCGTCGTTCCGCTTGGCACGGACCATACCTTTGGCAGTATGTTAAAGCTCAACGAAGCGGGCAAGCTCCTTTGGGAAGCGCTCGCAGAGGAAACGACGAGGGACGCGCTCTACGCGCTTCTCGTTTCGGAGTACGGCATTGACGCGGAAAGAGCCAAGCAGGACGCGGACAAATTTTTGGATTCGCTTCGCTGTCGCTCTGTGTTAGAGGAATAAAAAAGGGACGGAGAGCCATTGGCATTCTCCGTCCTTTTTACTTTGCTTTCTCGCTTTAGAGAAGATCCCAATCTCCGTCGGGCGCGGCGTTGTCCGAGCCGTTGGGCAGGGGCTGAACGTCTCCGCCGTCGTTTGCGGGCGGGTCGTCGTTGTCGGGGCCCTCTTCAGGACCGCAAGAAACGAGGATGAACGCGGACATCAGAAGAGCGAGAAGGAGAGCGAGTAATTTTTTCATATGCACCTCGTAAATAATTTTTTTATTCGTTGGTGTAGTTATCAAAATAGCCTTGAATGAGAACGATGGGCGTTCCCTTGTCGCCCGAGCCCGAGGTCAGGTCGCAGAGCGAGCCGATCAGGTCGGTAAGGCGGCGGGGTGTCGTGCCCTCGGAAGCCATTTTACCGACAAGGTTGTCGTCCTTTTCTTGGATCTTTCCCTTGATGGCTTCCTTGAGTTCGTCACCCGAAAGGGCGGCAAACTCGTTGTCGGCGAGGTACTTGAGCTTAAGCTCGTTGGGCGTACCCTCAAGTCCTGCGGTGTAGGCGGGGGAAACGATGGGGTCTGCAAGCTCCCAGATCTTGCCGACGGGGTCCTTAAAGGCGCCGTCGCCGTAGACCATTACCTCAATTCTCTTGCCCGTTGCCTCGTAAAGCTTTGCTTGGATGGCGTCTACGACCTCTTGACAACCGCGGGGGAAGAGCTTGATCTCGTCCTCGGTCGCCTTGTTGGAGCCGAGAAGACCGAAGTCTGCGTTGTAGCCCGAGCCGTCAACGGGCTCGTTTAAGATCTCGTCAAGACCGTAAAGACGCTCAGCGCCTGCCGCCTTCAAGATGCGCTTGGTGCGGTGGCGGGTGTGAATGTCACAGCAGATGACGTTCTTGGTGTATGCGAGGATCTTGCGTGCGTCGTTGGCGAAGATGATCTCCACGTTCGCGCCGCATTCGCGGATCAGCTCCTCGTAGTAGGCAACGTAGTCAACTCCCGTAAAGGGGTGTACCTCGTATCCGAACAGCTCGCGATACTTTTCCAGCGTCAAAACGTCGCTGTAAGGATTAACGCCTGCCTCATCCACAGCGTCAAGCGAGATGAGATGGTTTCCAACCTCGTCCGAGGGATAAGAAAGCATTAAAACGATCTTTTTCGCCGCCTTCGCGATGCCGCGCAGGCAGATGGCGAAGCGGTTACGGCTGAGAATGGGGAAGATGACACCCACGGTATCTCCGCCTAACTTTGCTTTAACGTCCTTTGCAATATCGGTTACCGATGCGTAGTTTCCTTGCGCGCGAGCAACGACCGCCTCCGTCATAGCAACGACGTCACGGTCGCGAAGCGCAAAGCCTTCGCTTTTTGCACACGCAAGCACGGATTCGGTTACGATAGAAACAATGTCGTCCCCTTGGCGAATGATGGGGGCGCGAACGCCACGGGAAACGGTACCGACCATACGGCTCATAGTAAACAGTCACTCCTTTTAGCCCACTTGGGCCAATAAAAATTCTTTAACAGAGATAGTATAGCAAAAAAAACGCGTCTTGTAAAGTAAAAAGAGAAATTTTTTTTGTTTTTTACAAAAAAACATAGGGAAAAAGCACGTGAAAATATGAATAAAGCGTTAAAACCGCGATTTTTTCTTGACAAAACCCGCCCGCTTTGTTATGCTTTGCTATTGAAGAACAAAGAAAAGGAGAACGGATATGAAACGTATTGACGCGCATTGCCATATATATCCCGATGCGATTGCCGAGCGCGCCGTTTCAGGCATCGGACACTTCTATGACCTGCCCCTTGTGTATCGCGGCACGCTCTCCGATTTGATAGAAAAGCAGGACGCCGCAGGCATCTCAAACGGCGTCATCTTCTCGGTTGCAACTACCCCGCATCAGGTGGATAGCATCAACCGCTTTATCGCCAAGGCGGCAGAGGAGAGCAACGGTCGCTTCGTAGGGCTCGGCGCGCTCCACCCCGAAAGCGAAACCCTCAAAGAGGACATTGAAACCATTCTTTCGCTTGGGCTTCGCGGCGTAAAGCTCCATCCCGATTTTCAAAGGATCAAGTTGGACGATTACCGATGCTTAAAGATCTTTGAGCTGTGTGAGGGACGCCTTCCCGTTCTTTTGCACACGGGCGACGCGAGATACGATTTTTCCAATCCCAACCGCTTAGCACCCGTGCTTTCCATTTTCTCGGAGCTTACCGTCATCGGCGCGCACTTCGGCGGCTGGTCGGTGTGGGACGAGGCAGAGGAAATGCTCACCGAATTCCCGAATTTTTACGTAGATACCTCGTCCTCGTTTTACGCGATGACGCCCGAGAGGGCAAAGCGCCTTTTCCGAAAGTACGGCGCTTCGCGCGTGTTGTTTGCCACCGACTATCCGATGTGGCGCTTTGAAGACGAGCTTAGGCACGTCGAGGCACTCGACTTGTGCGAAGAGGAAAAACACGCCGTTTTTTACGGAAACGCCGCGCGCATTTTCGGCTTTTCGAGGGGCTGACGGGGTAGGTAAAAATTCGCACTTGCTTTTTTTGTCGAAATGGTGTATAATGGTAGAAGCAAACCTTACGGAGGTGCCGAATGAAGCAGAAACTTGCAGCGCTCGCACAGGTCTTTTGCCTTGCGGGTGAAATCACGGACTATAAGGTAATCAGCAACGGAAACATCAATGCAACCTACGACGTTACGATGATGGAAAACGGTAAAGAGCGCCGTTTCGTTTTCCAAAAGCTCAACATTTTCGTTTTCAAAAGCCCCAAGCGCATTATGAAGAACATTGAGAAGATCACCTCGCACATTGCCGACAAGCTGGAAGCCAAGGGCGAGAGTCAGGATCGCGTGATGCACTTCGCACATACGGCAGAGGGCAAAAACTACTATATGGAAGATCAGGGCTTCTGGCGCATTTCGGAGTTCGTGCCCAACACCGTAACGCACAACTCGAGCGAAAGTCTTACCGTGCTTCGCTCGGCGGGTGAGGCGTTTGGTAATTTCCAAACGATGCTCTCGGATTTTGACGCCACGATGCTTTACGAAACCATCCCCGGCTTCCATGACACGAGAAGCCGTATCGCCGTTTTTCTTCGCCACGTAAACGAGGACCCTTGCGGTCGCGTGGACGAGGTCGAGGAAGAGATCGCGCGCATCCGTGCGTACCGTTCTCTTGCTTGCCGCCTAAACGAGCTGATCGACTCGCGCGAGATCCCCTTGCGCGTAACGCACAACGACACCAAGATCAACAACGTCCTTTTTGATAAGGATACGGACGAGGCGAAAACGGTCATTGACCTTGATACCGTTATGCCCGGTCTTGTCGCCTACGACTTTGGCGATGCTGTTCGCTTTGCCGCCAATACCGCCGCTGAGGACGAGTCGGACCTTTCCAAGGTGAATCTTGATATGGACCGCTTCCGTGCCTTTGCCGAGGGCTTTCTTTCCGAGGTCGGCGCAACGCTCACCCCCATCGAGATCAAAACGCTCTCGCTCGGCGTCTTTACGATGACGATCGAGCTTGCCGTGCGTTTCCTTGACGACTACATCACGGGCGACCAATATTTTAAAACGCTTTATCGCGGACACAATCTCGTGCGTACGCGCTGCCAGCTTCGCCTTGCCGACATCGTTTACGAGCGCCTTGGCGAGATGAACAAGATCATTGCAGACCTCACGCACGTCACCTTCTGAAAAAAATCAAAAAATTTTGAAAAAACCCCTTGACAAAAGGGAAAAGCGGTGTTATAATCTTGCTATAATTTATAAAGGCTGTGACGAAGACGAACACGGTGAGAGCCCTTACAGAGAGTCGGTGACGGTGGAAATCCGACAGAAGGCGCGCCGAGCGTTCCATCCCTTCCGAGCCGAAGTCCCCAAAGCGTGTGCAAGTAAGGGCTTCCGTATGGCTGCGTAAAAGCACAGAGCTTGCTTGAGCTCATAGAGTGGTGTCCCTTTGGGCACAATTTGAGTGGTACCGCGGATTTATCATCCGTCTCAAAGAAATTTGAGACGGATTTTTTTATTCTTTAATTCAAAACTAACGAAAGGAGAGCACGAGTATGAACAGTATGGAAAATTCCTTAATGGAGGTTGCGTCCCGTATTCGCGATCTGCGTGAGATCTTGGGCTATTCGACCCTTGATATGGCGGAAAAGACCGATACGGACGAGGCGCTTTATTTGTCGTATGAGGCAGGTAAGGTCGATCTTCCCTTTACCTTTATCCACAAGTGCGCGCAGGTGTTCGGTGTGGATATGAGCGACCTTCTTGAAGGTAAAAGCGCAAAGCTTTCCTCTTACACGGTGACGCGCCGCGGCAAGGGACAGCTGACTGCAAAGGAGGAAGGCATTGAAATTTCGAACCTTGCCCCGATGTTTAGAAATAAGATCGCAGAGCCGTATTACGTGCGCTACGAATATTCCGAAGAGCTTCAGAACAAGCCCATTCACTTGACCACCCACGGCGGACAGGAGTTTGACCTTGTCATCTCGGGCTCCTTAAAGGTACAGGTCGGCGACCACACGGTCGTCCTCGAAGAGGGAGATAGCATCTATTACGAAAGCGGCACCCCCCAC
>JAZSBJ010000103.1:0-15651 GCA_045602305.1 Eubacteriales bacterium
AGGATTTGAACCTACGACCTTCGGGTTATGAGCCCGACGAGCTACCAGGCTGCTCCACTCCGCGATATTGGTGCCGGAAGCCGGGGTCGAACCGGTACGAAACTCACGTTTCACGGGATTTTAAGTCCCGGGCGTCTGCCAATTCCGCCATTCCGGCATTTTTGCGGCTTTCCGTATTGCGCCTAAACAGTATAACACAAAAAAAACGGTTTGTCAACCCTAAATTCGTAAAAAAAGAAAATTCTTCTCGTTCTTTTTCGACACAAACGGAGGGGATGCTCCGCGAGAAAAGCCGCATTGCCTTTTTCCCTGTAATTTGACGAAACTTCTTGACAAGCTTTTTTGGGGGTGATATAATGAAACGCAGTGAATAGCGCCCCCTATAAGGGAGAAGGAGATTTTACTATGGCAGAGATTTTTGAAGTCATTATGATCGTGAGCTTTGGCGCGTCTTGGCCGCTAAACGTATTGAAGTCTTACCGCGCACGCACGACGAAGGGGAAGAGCCTTGCTTTTCTTCTCCTCATTCTGTTCGGCTACGTGGCAGGCATCACCTCCAAGCTCATCAACGAGGCGTATATGGCGTCCATCGCCGAGAAGTGGTACGTGCTTTTCTTTTACGTGCTGAACTTTGTGATGGTTTTTGCCGATCTCTTGCTTTATGTGAGAAACGCCCGTTTGGACAAAGCGGCGATTGCCAAGCAGGGGGAGTAAAGCGTCATCTATGGCTACTTACTTATTTGATTTTGACGGAACGCTCGTCGACTCGATGCCCACCTTTGTGGAAGCGTTTACGCGCATTTTGAGAAGATTTGATATACCGATTCCCAAGGATTTTGTAAAGACCATTACACCCCTTGGCTACGGGGGCGCGACGAAGCATCTTTTGTCGCTTGGCGTGCCGCTTTCCGAGGAAGAGGCGGTCGAGGAGATCGGAAAATTTTGCGTTGGCGCCTATGTGAACGAGATCGTGGCAAAGCCAAACGTTAAGGAAACGCTTGAGGCGCTAAAGGCGCGCGGCGACAGCCTGCACGTTTTGACCGCAAGCCCGCACCTCACGCTCGACCCCTGCTTAAAGCGCAACGGGCTCTACGACCTGTTTGAAAACGTGTGGTCGTGCGAGGATTTTGCGACGACCAAGGCGGACCCCGCGATCTACCGTATGGCAGCAGAGCGCATCGGAAAGCCCGTATCCGAGATCATCTTCCTCGACGACAACCTCGACGCTGACAAGACGGCAAAGTCGGCGGGAATGTGCGTGTATGCCGTGTTTGACGAGTCCTCGCGCGAGTTTGCGGACGAAATGCGTGCTGTGACTGACCGCTACATCACCGATTTTTCCGAGCTTTTGGAGGAATAACAGTGTTTCGTTATCAGTTTATGCGCTTTCCCGAGGGGAAAACGCGCGCTTTTACTATGAGCTACGATGACGGCTGTGTGTTTGACAAGCGTTTTTCGGACGCTATTTTGCCCTATGGACTCAAATGCACCTTTAATCTCAACGCGCTGTCCTTGGGGCGTGCGTACGAGCATAGTGTATCGGACATCGAAAAATATTTTTTCTCGCGCGGACACGAGGTGGCTGTGCATGGCGCACATCACCGCGCGACGGGCAGGCTTCGTCCCACCGAGATCTTAAACGAGGTGCTCGAATGCCGCCGCGACCTTGAATCGCGCCTCGGACGCATTATTCGCGGTATGGCGTACCCCGATTCGGGCATTTTGCGCTTTGCTCCCACGACAAGCTATGAGGATGTGCGGAGCGCGCTTCGCGCATCGGGCATCGTTTATGCACGCACTCTGTGTGGTGATAACCGCCGATACGACCTCCCCACGGATTTTTACGCGTGGTTGCCTACGGCGCATCACACAAACCCCGAGCTTCTTTCTATGCTTGACGAGTTTCTTTCCTTTGACTACGAGAAGCTGTATATATCCGATCGGCAGGAAAGGCTCTTTTATCTTTGGGGACATTCCTACGAGTTTGAAAACAACGGGGATTGGGCGCTCGTTGACGAGATCGGGCGGCGTGTCGCCGCATCGAAGGACGTGTGGTGCGCGACCAATATGGAGATCTACGAGTACGTGACGGCGTACGCCGCGCTCATTTACAGCGTGGACAACGCTACGGTGTACAACCCCACGCTGAAGACGCTTTGGTTTGACCGTGACGGCACGCTATACAAGATCGCTCCAGGTGAAACGCTCACGGGCGTTAAAAATTAAAACGAAAGAGGTATGCGAAAAAGCATACCTCTTTTCTTACAGCCCTACAGCATTTTTCTGACTTTACCGAGCGCGCCCTTTTCAAGGCGCGACACCTGCGCTTGGGAGATGCCGATCTCCTCGGCGATCTCCATTTGTGTTTTGCCGCGATAAAAGCGCATCAAAAGAATGCGGCGCTCGCGCTCGCCGAGCTTTTCAAGGGCATCGCGTAGGGCAATGCTCTCCACCCAATCCTCATCCGTGTCGCCCCCCTCAAGCTGGTCGATGACGAAAACGGAGTCTTCTCCCTCGCCGTAGACCGAATCGTAGAGCGACACGGGCTCGACGATGGCTTCTAGGGCGTGCTCCACCGCCTTTTTCTCCTCGCCGAGCGCCGCGGCAATCTCGGCGACCGAGGGCTCCTTGCCCGTTTCGCGCGTGATGGTGTCGCGCGCGCCGAGCGCGCGGTACGCGAGGTCGCGCAGGGAGCGCGAGATGCGGAGCGAGGTGTTGTCGCGCAGGTAGCGTTTAACTTCTCCAATGATCATAGGCACAGCATAGGTAGAAAACTTGACGTCGAGGGCGGTGTTGAAATTGTCGATCGCCTTGATGAGTCCGATGCAACCCACTTGAAAGAGGTCGTCGAGGCTCTCCTTTCTGCCCGAAAAGCGCTGAATGATGGAGAGGACCAGCCGCAGGTTTCCGTAGATCAGCTCGTCCCTTGCCCCAAAATCCCCTGCCTGCGCGCGCAAAAGAAGTGCGCGCTTTTCCTCGTCGGTGAGCAGGGGGAGCTTGGATGTGTTGACGCCGCAGATTTCCACTTTGTTATAGTACATACGCAAAATTTCCTTTTCTCGGTATACCGAGAAAAGTATTGTCAAAGTGGGCGCGCGTTTATGCACCCCCGCCCTTGGTAAAAGTTTGAAGCGGCATCCCCTCGCCGAGCGCGAGCGCCCCTATGGCGTAGAGGGCGGCACCGGCGGGAAGCGCGTCCTCGTCAAACAGTACCTTGGGGTGGTGAAGCGGATGCTCGTACCCCCGTCCCCGTTCTCCTGCCGCGAGTGCGAGGGCGACGGCGGGGCGCTCGTTTGCAAATACGGCAAAATCCTCGGCGGCGTTTCCCGTCCCACCTTCTACCTCGGTGACGGTAAAGCCGTGCGCGCGAAGCGCGCGAGAGAGCAAGGCAAGGCACACACCGTCGTTTTTTAGCGGGGGACACGCGCCGAGATACCGAACGCGCGCCGACGGCGTGCGGGCGCACAGGGTGTCGAGCCTTTTTTGAAAGGCGATCACCTTTTCCTCGTCCCGCGCGCGGAAGGAGCCCGCAAAGCGGGCAAGCCTTGGGACGACGTTGGGCGCGTCACCCGCCTGCCATTTGCCAACCGCGAGGAAGAGCCCGTCCCCCATCCGCGTCTTTTCCTCTTGCATTGCCCCGTAAAGCGCCATCGCCTCGGCAAGGGCGTCCTTTCCCTCGTGCGCGTTGCCGACGTGTGCGCTCTCGCCCGTGATCTCGATTTCAAAAAAGCGTGCGGCGGGTGCGCCGATGCCCGCAGGTGGCAAAAGCACGGTGCCCGTAGGGAAGGGAACGGAAGTCACCGCGTGGAGCATCAAGGCGGCGTCAATGCCCGAAAGCACACCCTCGCTTGCAAGATCTGTTGCGCCCGAAAGCGTTTCCTCTGCCCCCTCGAAGACGAAGCGCACCGAAATGGGTAGCTCGCCCTCGCGCGCCTTTAAAATGGAAGCGGCACCGAGGAGCATCGCCGTGTGCATATCGTGCCCGCAGGCGTGCATATGTCCGTTTTCCGCGCGGAAGGGAAGACGGGTTTCTTCTGCGAGGGGCAACGCGTCCATATCTGCGCGTAAAAGAAGAAAGGGGGCGCGTGCCCTAGACGAGCGCAATTCGCAAACGACGCCGCCTTTTCCGCACTCCTTTGGCTCATATCCGATGTTTTGTAGCGTATTCTTTACAAATGAAATGGTTTTTGGCAGAGAAAAGCCGCACTCTGCCAAGGCGTGCAGACGGCGGCGGCAGGCGATGAGGGAGTCCTTGCTCGCCTTCGCCTCGTTCCAAATGCTTTTCATTGGGTCCTCCCGAACAAATTTAAAGGTAGTATCTCACGAAGTGAGAGCAAATACTCTTGCATTTTTCGGTTTTTTCATATATAATATAAGAAGTATAAAACTGTAAGGAGAACACTATGGACTTTCGTGTGAATCACCCCGTGCTATTTATCATCGCGGGCATCGTGATCCTGCTCGTTCTTGCACAGTCCGTCTTCTTTCTCGTGCGTGCGCTTCGCCGTGCGAAAGAGCTTGGAATGGACAAGCAAAAGCTGCGCAAAATTATGATCTCGGTTGCCATCTTTACCGTTGCCCCCGCCGTTTCTATTTTGGTGGGCGTGCTTGCGCTTGCCAAGAATTTCGGTGTTGCGCTTCCGTGGCTGCGCCTTTCCATCATCGGCTCGCTCAGCTACGAAACCATCGCCGCGGAAACCACGCTGTCCCAGCTCGGCGGCGTGCTGGATGCGTCGGGCTTTGTGACGGTGCTTTTCGTAATGACCTTTGGTATCGCGCTTGGACTTATCCTCACGCCCATTTTGACGAAGCGCATTCAAAAGGGCTTAAAGGGACTTGAAAAGCGGGATAAGAAGTGGAGTGAGATCTTCAACAACGCGATGTTCCTCGGTATGATCTCCGCGTTTCTCGGTTACGTGTTCTGCGATTTCAGCAACGTGTTTTCGGGCGATACCTCTGCGCTCATCCCCGTGCTTGTAATGGCGTCGAGTGCCCTCATTATGGTCGCTTGCGGTCTTGCCTCGCGCCTTCGCGGAATGAAGTGGATGCTCGACTATGCTTTGCCGTTCAGCCTGCTTGGCGGTATGGCGCTTGCCATTCCGATCACGGCGTGGCTTGCGTAAGGGGGTGGCTTAGATGAAAAAAAGAACTGAAAAGCTGACCTATCTTGAAAGCGTCCACTATTACGGACGCATTTGGGGACTTGCCCTTTGCTTTGTCGTGCTTGCCGTTCCCTTCGTCGTTGCCTTTTTGTTCGGGGCGGCGCCCAACTTTAAAGCGTTCCTCGCCGCAGGGCTTGCCATTCTGCCGATGTATTGGGCGGTGGGCTTCGTTGAGGTCTTTACCTACGTTCCGATGCTGGGTGCAGGCGGCGCCTACCTTTCCTTTGTGACGGGTAACATTTCCAACCTCAAGCTCCCCTGCGCGCTCGACGCGATGAACCGCGCAGGCGTAAAGGCAAGCGATGAGGAAGGGGAGATCGTTTCCACCATTGCCATTGCGACCTCGAGCATCGTGACGACGCTCATCATTTTCCTTGGCGTGCTTCTCATCATTCCCCTAACGCCCCTGCTGGAAAACCCCGCGCTTGCCCCTGCGTTTGATATGATCTTACCCGCCCTCTTCGGCGGACTTGCCGTGGCGTTCGTATCCAAGAACATCAAGATTGCCATCGCGCCGATGATCTTGATGCTCGTCCTCTTCATCTTCGTTCCCGCACTCAATGAGGGAACGGTGGGTATTATGGTACCCGTGGGCGTTCTCTTTACCGTGGCAGTGGCGCGCATTCTTTACAAAAAAGGAAAACTTTAAAATGCAAACATTTGTTTATGTACTTTTGGGAATTGGCGTGGCGCTTCTCGCTTTGCTTGCCGTTCTTCTTTGCCGCACGCTGGCGTTCCGTCCCAAGGCGGCGCCCAAATCCGCGCCCAAGGATGTGGATTTTGACGGCGATGCGGTCATCGAGCGCTTGCGTACGCTCGTTCGCTTTCCCACCGTTTCCTATCGCGATAGCGCCAAGGAAGACGAAGAAGCCTTCCGCGGGCTGATCGCCGCGCTCCCCACCCTTTACCCCGCCGTCTTTTCGGCTTGTGAATATCGGGAGCTTCCCGACCGCGCGCTTCTTTTCCGCTGGCGGGGAGAGAGGGCGGACGAGCCCTCGGTGATGATGGCGCATTACGACGTCGTTCCCGTCAACGAGGGGGCGTGGGAAAAGCCGCCCTTTGACGCCATCCTTGAGAACGGCGTGCTTTGGGGACGCGGCACGCTTGACACCAAGGTCACCTTTAACGCCGTTTTGTCTGCGGTCGATACGCTCATCTCGCGCGGTTTTACGCCGAAAAATGACGTTTATCTCGCCTTTTCGGGCGGGGAAGAGGTCAACGGCAACGGCGCGCGCAACATCGTCGCCTTTTTCAAAGAAAAGGGCATCACTCCCGCGCTCGTCGTGGACGAGGGCGGCGCTGTCGTCGAGGACGTATTCCCCGGCGTCAAGGCTTCGTGTGGTATGATCGGCATTGCCGAAAAGGGAATGCTTGACGTTTCCTACCGCGCCCGTTCGCAGGGCGGTCACGCATCCGCACCCAAGCCCCACACGCCCGTTGGCGTTTTGGCATCCGCCTGCACGAAGATCGAGGCGCACCCCTTTCCCTCGCATCTCTCAAAGCCCGTCGCGGCGATGTTTGATACGCTCGGCAGACATTCGAGCTTCGTTTATCGTATGATCTTTGCCAATCTTTGGCTCTTCCGCCCCGTGCTTGACGCCATTTGCAAAAAAAGCGGTGGTGAGCTGAACGCCCTGATGCGTACGACGGTCGCCTTTACGCAGATGGAAGGAAGCACCGCGTCCAACGTCATCCCGCCCGAGGCGCGGATGGTGTCTAATATTCGCCTAAATCCTCACGATACGATGGACGGCGCCCTTGCCCGCTTAAGGAAAACGGTGGGCGACGATACGGTGGAGATCGAGGCAATTTACGGGATGAACCCCAGCCGTATCTCCTCGCTTGACTGTCCCGCGTGGGATAAGGTAGCAAGTGCTGTGGCTTCTACTTGGGAAGGATGCCTCGTTTCGCCCTACCTTATGATGCAATGCTCCGATTCCCGCCACTACGGCGAGATCTCGGATAAGGTGTACCGTTTCTCCGCGATGGACCTCACGCGTGAGGAAAGAGCCACCATCCACGGAAACAACGAGCGCATTCGTCTTTCGACCGCGCGTGACGCCGTGTCCTTCTATTTGGCACTCTTAAAGCAGTGCTAATGTAATGCAAAATTTACAAAAACGCCCTCGCGCGGTGCGAGGGCGTTTTTTTATTCGTGTGCTTCCTCTTTCGTTTTATGTACTGTCCCCTTTGGGTGTGCGGGCGGGGCGTAGACCGAGGAGAGCTTTAAGGGCTCCCGCCCGACGTTTAAGAGATTGTGATATGTGCCTGCGGGAATGAGAAAAACGCTTCCCGCGCCAACTCTGCGCGCGTCGCGCAGGCGCCCGCCTTCTTCCCCGATGCGAATGAGTGCCACCCCTTGCTCTACGCGAAGCATTTGGTCGAGGGTGTCGTGCGCTTCAACGCCGATCTCGCCCCCCACGGGGACGGACATTACGGTCAGCTGTAGGCTTTCTCCCGTCCAAACGGTTTGACGGAAGCTCTCGTTTCTTGCCGCCGCAACGGGCAGATTTAAAATCAGCGGAGCGCCGCCGTAGTCCTTAAATATGATATGCTTGTTCATCGCGATCTCCTTTTTCTTTTATTGTATGCAAAAAAGAAAAAGCGCGTGATGCTCCGTGGAGCATCACGCGGTGACGGGTGTATTTACGCCTTTCCGAGAACGATCAAAAGAACGCTGATGTCGGCAGGATTGACGCCCGAAATGCGCGAGGCTTGCCCGATGGAAAGGGGACGTAGCGCGTCGAGCTTTGCCGCCGCCTCAAGGCGCAGTCCCTTGATGGCTTTGTAGTCAATGTCGGCGGGGAGCTTGTATTCCTCGAGCTTCCTTTGCCGTTCAACTTCCTTGCGCTGGCGTGCTAGATATCCCTCGTACTTGATCTCGATTTCCGCCGTTTCGATGACGTCGGGAGCGAGGGGGGGACGGGTGGTGTCGATGGGGGAGAGGATCTCATAGGAAAGCTCGGGTCGGCGGAGAAGATCGGCGAGCTTTACGCCCGTATCGATGGGGGTCGATGCGTGTTCGGTTAAGAGCGCGTTGACCTTTTGCGACGGGGGAACGACCGTTGCCTTGGCGCGCGACACTTCCTTTTGAATGGCAAGACGGCGTGCTTCAAAGCGCGCATACCGTTCGGGGGAGAGAAGTCCGACGCGGTAGCCAATGTCCGAAAGGCGAAGATCGGCGTTGTCTTGGCGCAGAAGAAGTCGGTACTCGGAGCGCGAGGTCATAATGCGGTACGGCTCTTTCGTGCCCTTGGTGACGAGGTCGTCGATGAGCGTGCCGATGTACGAGGAATCGCGCGAGAGAACGAGCGCTTCCTCTCCCCTTAAGGCAAGGGCGGCGTTGATGCCCGCGACGAGCCCCTGTGCCGCCGCTTCCTCATAGCCCGAGGTGCCGTTGAACTGCCCTGCGCCGTAAAGCCCCGATACCGCCTTTACTTCCAGGGTGGGGTAGAGGGCAAGCGGATCGATGCAATCGTACTCAATGGCGTAGGCGTAGCGCATCATTTCGGCGCGCTCAAAGCCAGGGAGCGTCTTGAGCATCTCCCTTTGCACGTCGGTGGGAAGCGAGGTGGAGAAGCCCTGCAAATACATTTCCTCGGTGTCCTCGCCGCAGGGCTCTAAAAAGAGCTGGTGGCGCTCCTTGTCGGCAAAACGCACGATCTTATCCTCGATCGAGGGACAGTAGCGCGGTCCTGTGCCGTGAATGTTGCCCGAATAAAGCGCAGAGCGATGGATGTTATCTTTGATCACGCGGTGCGTTTCCGCATTGGTATAAACGATATGGCAGGGGGTCTGCTTGAGGTCGTCAAAGGCCCCTGCGGGGGTGTCCTTGGAAAAGGGTGTGATGTGCGCTTCTCCCGCCTGCTCCTCGAGGCGCGAAAGATCCACCGTGCGGCGCAAAATGCGCGCGGGCGTTCCCGTTTTGAAGCGGAGAAGAGGGAGTCCGAGCGCGCGCAGGGAATCCGAGAGCGAGAGCGCGCCAAGCAGTCCGTCAGGTCCTGCGGGATAGGTCACGTCCCCAACGAAAATGGCAGAGGAAAGATAGGTGCCCGTGCAAAGAATGACCTTCTCTGCGCCCCACTCCTCACCGAGCGCGGTACGTACGCCCGTAACGCGTACGCTCCCGTTTTCTTCCTCGGTCAAAAGGGCGGTGACCTCTGCCTGCACAAGGCGCAGGTTTTCCGTTTGCTCCAGCGTTTTCTTCATCACGGCGCGATAGCGCATACGGTCTGCCTGCACGCGCTTGGAATGCACGGCGGGACCCTTGCCAAGATTGAGGGTGCGGGATTGAAGCGTCACGGCGTCCGCCGCGCGTCCCATCTCACCGCCGAGCGCGTCGATCTCAAAAACGAGATGCCCCTTGCCCGTACCGCCGATGGACGGGTTGCAGGGGAGATTGGCAACGGCGTCGAGATTGAGGGTGAAAAGCACCGTTTTCATTCCAAGGCGCGCCGCCGCGAGTGCCGCCTCGATGCCCGCGTGCCCTGCGCCCACCACGGCGACTTGTGTATAGTCTGTCATAGCTACCTCTTTGGGTTTGTTTTCGGTATTATTGTAGCACAGAAGCGCAGCTTTTGCAATATTTTCCCGCAAAAAAGCCGCGCGTTCATAAAAAGGACAAAAGGGGGGTGTACAATATTCAGGTAAAGACAAACGCAAGGAGAATAAGAATGCTTGATCTTCCCGTAAAATACGCCCTTTTCGATATGGACGGGACCCTTACGGATACGATGTGGTTTTGGCGGTATTGCATCAACGAGTTTTTGAAGGACGAGGGCGTCGCCCTCACCGAGGAGCAGATCCGCTACCTTGAAAAAACGCCCTTTGAAACCGCCCTCGTCGAGATCCGTAAGCTGCACCTATCCCCCCGCGCGGATGCGATGGAGTACGAGGATATTTTCCACATTCTCAAACGCCATTACGAGTGCGACGCCGTGGCAAAGCCCGGTGTGAAGGCGCTTCTTGAGGATTTCAAGGCGCGCGGCGTAAAAATGGGGGTGGCGACGCTTTCGCCCTCGCCCTTGGCAATGGCGTGCCTCGCGGTGACGGGGCTTCTCCCGTATTTCTCCTTCGTCATTGGACCCGAGGGGTATCCCGAGGGGAAGAACAGTCCTAAGATCTTTCTCGACGCCGCGGAAAAATTCGGGTGTGAGCCGCGCGAGATGCACCTTTTTGAGGACTCCCTTTACAGCATCGAAACGGCGGTGGCGATGGGCATTCCCGTCGTTGGTACCTCGGACAAGTACCAAGCGCACAACAGAGAAAAAATCATCGCCGCCTCGGTCGCCTTTTTCGACGAGGGCTTCACGAAGCGCATCAAATAAAGCTTATGGGAATATTACCTCCAAAATGGCGGTAATATTCCCTTTTGTGTATATTTTTATACCACATTTCTATTGTATTTGTAGAAAAAATGTGCTACAATGGAGAAAAGACGGCTGAAGAAAGGCAGGACAACCGAATGAGCGATAAACGACAGGACTTTATTTCTTGGGATGAGTATTTTATGGGTGTGGCGATGCTTGCCGCACGCCGCAGCAAGGACCCCAGCACTCAAGTCGGCGCTTGCATCGTGGACGATGACAACCGCATTCTTTCCACGGGCTACAACGGCTTTCCCTACGGATGCTCGGACGAGGAGTATCCTTGGGCAAGAGAGGGCGAGAACACCAACGACACCAAGTACCCCTACGTCGTACACGCAGAGCTGAACGCCATTTTGAACAACCGCGGCAAGAATCTCGCGGGGGCGCGCATTTACGTAGCACTCTTCCCCTGCAACGAATGCGCCAAGGCGATCGTTCAGTCGGGCATTCGCGAGGTGGTCTACCTTTCGGACAAATACGGAAAGACCCCCTCGACCTTGGCTTCCAAGCGTATGCTTGCCTCGGCAGGTGTCAAGGTGCGTCAGTTCATCACCAAGATGGATTTCTTAACGCTCCACTTTAAAGAACAAAAATAAGAAGGCGAAATTATGGCAATCAGAATCGGAATTTACGGTTACGGAAATCTTGGGCGCGGCGTGGAAGCCGCCATCGGGCAGAACCCCGATATGACGCTCGTGGGGGTGTTCACCCGCCGCGATCCCAAAACGGTTACGACCTTAACGGGCGCCCCTGTGTTTCACACGGATGCGGCACTCTCGATGAAAAACGAGATCGACGTGATGATCCTTTGCGGCGGAAGTGCTACCGACCTTCCCACGCAAACGCCCGCGCTTGCGGCACATTTTAACGTGATCGACAGCTTTGATACCCACGCGCGCATCCCCGAGCATCTTGCGGCAGTAGACGCCGCCGCCACGCGCGCGGGCAAAGTCGCCGTTATCTCGGTGGGCTGGGACCCGGGACTCTTTTCCATTGCCCGCGCGTACGCGTCGGCGGTGCTTCCCGAGGGAGAGGACTACACCTTTTGGGGCAAGGGCGTCAGCCAAGGACATTCGGACGCCATTCGCCGCATCGACGGCGTGCTTGACGCCCGTCAGTACACCGTGCCCGTAGACGCGGCGCTTGCGCGCGTTCGCGCGGGGGAAGCCCCCGTGCTTTCGGCAAGAGAGAAGCATACAAGAGAATGCTTCGTCGTGGTTGAGGACGGCGCGGACAAAGCCCGTATCGAGAGGGAAATCTGCGAGATGCCCAACTATTTTGCCGACTATGATACGACGGTGACCTTTATTTCCAAAGAGGAAATGAAGGAGAAGCATTCCGCACTCCCCCACGGCGGAAAGGTCATCCGCACGGGAAGAACGGGGCTCAATAAGAGCCACCGCCACACGGTGGAATACAGTCTTACCCTAGATTCCAACCCCGAGTTTACCTCGTCCGTTCTCGTGGCATACGCCCGTGCGGCGTATCGCCTTTGCCAAAAGGGAGAGTTCGGCTGCAAAACGGTGTTAGATATTCCCCCCGTGCTTCTTTCCCCCCTTTCCCGCGAGGAGCTTGTGAAAAAGCTCGTCTAAAAAACACGCAAAAAGGAATTGCATATGAACAAGTTTGACAGATTCGGCACAATGGTAGATATGTCGCGCAACGCCGTGATGACGGTGGACGCGGTCAAGCGCTTTATCGACGACCTTGAAAAGATGGGCTACAATATGCTGATGCTCTACACCGAGGATACCTACGAGGTGGACGGCGAGCCCTATTTCGGCTATCTGCGCGGGCGCTACACCAAGGAAGAGCTAAAGGAGCTTGACGCCTACGGCGAAGCCCACGGGGTAGAGCTGATCCCCTGTATGCAAACGCTGGCACACCTCAACGCATACATTCGCTGGGATAAGACGCCCGTGGATATTGCGGACATTTTGCTCGTGGGGGACGATAAGACCTACGACCTCATTGACCGTATGTTCAAATCCTGCTCCGAATGCTTCAAGACGCGCTACATCCACATCGGTATGGATGAGGCGTGGATGCTCGGACGCGGAAAATACATTGATAAAAACGGCGGCTACGAGCACGCCCACGCCATCATTCGCAAGCACCTTTTGCGCGTTGCGGAGATCGCAAAGAAGTATAATTACGAGATCATTATGTGGTCGGATATGTACTTCTTCCCCTGGACGGACGGAAAATATTATATTCCCAAGTGCGAGATGCCCAAGGAGTACGTGGACGCACTGCTCCCCGGCGTCATTCCCGTGTATTGGGACTACTACCACAAGACCGAGGACAACTACGACAATATGATGTACAACCACCGCCAGCTCTCCAAGGATTTTTGGTTTGCGGGCGCGGTTTGGACGGGCAACGGCTATATGCCGCACCACAAGGACTCCATCGACACGATGCTTCCCGCCCTTCGTATGGCAGAGAAGTATGAGGTCAAGAACGTCTTTATGACGATGTGGGGTGACGGCGGCGGCGAATGCTCGCGCTTCGCGCTTCTCCCTTCGCTCTACCATCTTGCCCAGGCGGCAAGAGGAAACACGGACGAGAAGAAGATCAAAGAGGGCTTTTACGAAATGTTCGGTGCCTACTACGACGACTTCGTGCTTCTCGACCTTCCCGACAGTCTGTGCGGAAGCGGGCAGGGGGTACATCCCTTCTCCAACGTTTCAAAGTACGCCATTCTTTCGGACACCTTTAACGGGTGGCTCGATTATACCATTGAAAAGGGCGTTGCCCACCGCTTTGAGAATGCGGCGAAGAAGCTGCGCGCGGCAGAGAGAAGAAACCCCCGCTACCGCGCCATCTTCCACACCGCCGCTTGCCTTGCCTCTCTCCTTGCCGTGAAGTACGACCTCGGACTTCGCGTGCGTGAGGCGTACAAGACGGGCGATAGGGAAGCGCTTGAAAAGATCGCCAAGGTGGATTATCCCAAGGCATCGCGCCGCCTTTGCGCGTTTATTGCCGCCGTGGAAGCACAGTGGCTGGAAGAAAATAAGCCCGCAGGGCTTGACGTGCAGCACATTCGTCTTGGCGCCGTCAAGGAGCGTCTTGACTACTGCCGCCGCACGCTTCTTTCCTACCTAAAGGGTGACGTCGCATCCATCCCCGAGCTTGAAGAGGAGATCCTTCCGTTCTACGCCAAGGAGCGTAGCTTCAAGACCTCGAAAACGATGGATATTATGACGCCCTCGGTGTACTTATAATTGCTTTTTGCAAACATATATTTACAAAAACGACTAGGAGAACCAAAATGGCACGAAAGAGATTTGATAAATTCGGCGTGATGCTGGATATGTCGCGCAACTCGGTGATGAAGCCCGAGGCACTGAAGCAGTATTTTCACGCCCTGAAGAAGATGGGCTACAACTGCGTATTTCTTTATACCGAGGACACCTATGAAGTAGAGGGCGAGCCCTTTTTCGGCTATCTGCGCGGCAGATACAGCGTAGAGGAAATGAAGGAGATCGACGCCTATGCCGCCTCTCTCGGCATTGAGGTCATTCCCTGCATCCAAACGCTCGCCCATCTTTCCACCTTTATCCGTTGGCACAAGGTAGCAGAGGACACCCCCGATATCATTCGCGTGGGATGTGACCGCACCTACGAGTTCATTGACCGCGCCTTCAAAACGCTCTCCGAGTGCTTTAAGACGAGAACGCTCCACGTGGGTATGGACGAGGCGCATATGCTCGGCAGAGGTCTTTATATGGACGTCAACGGCTATGAAAAATCCACCGCCATCATTCGCAAGCACCTCGACCGCATCTGTGAGATCGGAAAGAAATACGGCTATAACATTATGATTTGGTCGGATATGTTCTTCCGCCCCTGGACGGAAAACAGATACTATACGGGCAAAGCAGAGGTTCCCAAGGAGTACATCGACGCACTCCCCAAGGACGTTACCCCCGTGTTTTGGGACTACTATCACACGGACATTGCGGATTACGACGCGATGATGTACAACCACCGTCAGCTCTCCAAGGATTTTTGGTTTGCAGGCGGCGCTTGGACTTGGGCGGGCTATATGCCGCACAACGACTTCACGCTTGAAACGATGCTCCCCGCGCTTGAGGCGGCGAAAAAATACCGCACGAGAAACGTGTTCTTCACGATGTGGGGGGACGACGGCGGCGAATGCTCCCGCTACGCCGTGCTTCCCTCGCTCTTCTACCTCTCCGAGGTCGCCAAGGGCAACGAGGACGAAGCAAAGATCAAGGAGAAGTTCCGCCGCGCGTTTGGCGTAGAGTACGACGACTTTATGCTCCTTGATCAGCTTGACCATATCTGCGGTGGCGGAGAAGGGGCGCACGAATACTGCAACCCCTCGAAGTACGCGCTCGTTTCGGACACCTTCCTTGGCTGGCTTGACTATACCATTGAGCCGAATGCGGCACACCGCTACGGTCCGCTTGCCGAAAAGCTCGCCGCTGCGGCAAAGAAGACACGCCGCTTCCGTTCCATCTTCGATACCGCCGCAAAGCTCGCGTCGGTGATGGAGATCAAGTACGACCTCGGACTTCGCGTGCGCGCCGCCTATAAGGCGGGCGATAAGGACGCACTCCTTAAGATGGCAAAAGAGGACTATCCCACTGCCATCCGCCGTATGGACGCCTTTATGAAGGCGGTCGAAAAGCAGTGGCTTGCCGAGAACAAGCCCTTCGGTCTTGATGTACAGCACATCCGTCTTGGCGGCGTGCGTACCCGCCTTGATTTCTGCCGCAAGACGCTTCTTTCCTATCTTGCGGGCGAGATCGAGTCCATTCCCGAGCTTGAAGAAACCATCCTTCCTTGGTGGAAGGAAGGCAAGAGCTACGCTTGGCTCAAGGCAATGACGGATATGACGGTCGGCGTTATCTAAAAACGGTATTTTGGGGGAGAGAAGTATGGCAAGAAAACGCCTTGATACCCTCGGCTTGATGATCGATATGTCGCGCAACGCCGTGATGCGTCCCGACGCCGTCAAGCAATATATGGAGTATATGAAGAAAATGGGCTACAACACCCTTTTCCTGTATATGGAAGACACGTACGAGGTGGACGGAGAGCCCTATTTCGGCTATATGCGCGGACGCTACACCAAGGAAGAAATGAAG
>JAZSBJ010000104.1:0-2177 GCA_045602305.1 Eubacteriales bacterium
GTGCTCTCGGATGCTGTATGTATCTTTGCGTGCACGAGTACGACGAATACGCCACCAAGTCGCAGCCGCTTCTGCGCGACGTCAAGATCATAAGAGATTTGATTTAAGGAGAAATACAATGGATTTTACAAATAAAGTCGCACTCGTCACGGGTGCCGCAGTGGGAATTGGTCGCGCGACGGCAATTTTGCTCGCGCAAAACGGAGCTAAACTTGTGCTTGTCGACATCAACGGCGAAAAGCTTGAAGCACTAAAAGCCGAGCTCGCGGAATACGGCGACAAGATGCTGACCTTCGTCTGCGACGTCAGCGACGAGCAATGCGTTTATGAGGTAGCCGAAGAATCTCTGAAGGCATTCGGAAAGATCGACATTCTCGTCAACAACGCCGCGCTTTGGAGAAGCAAATCCTCCTTTCTGAACACTCCCACCGAGGAATGGAAGAAGTATATCGACATCAACGTTATGGGTACGGTCTATTTTACAAAAGCCGTCCTCCCCTCCATGCTTGAGCATTCGTGGGGACGCGTCATCAACGTCGCATCGGTTGCGGGCGTTTACGGAAACGCAAACATGGCGCATTACTCTGCCACCAAGGGCGCGGTCATCGCATTTACAAAAGCTCTTGCAAAAGAAGTAACCGACAAGGGCGTTCTTGTCAACAGCGTCTCGCCCGGAAGCGTTAGCCCCTCGGACAACTACGACATCGACCATACGCAAGAAAGCACGCTCTCCTTTATGGGAAGAACCGGATCGGACAGAGAAAATGCCAATCTCATCTGTTTCCTTGCAAGCGACGCCGCAAGCTATATCTCGGGTCAGAACATACAGATCGACGGATGTAGAAAGAAGCAATAAGGGGAGAATAATTATGAAAGCAATACTTGTAAATAAAGATAAAAGCCTCAGATGGGATAACGTTCCCGATCCCGTGATAAAGTGTGATGAGGTCCTCGTCAAAATAGAAGCGACGGCTCTCAACCGCGCCGACCTTATGCAAAGAGAAGGCGATTATCCCCCGCCCGCGGGATGTCCCGAATGGATGGGGCTTGAAGTAGCGGGAACTATCGTCGAAATTGGATGCGAAGCAAAAGAAAGATCTGCTTGGCAGCTCGGCGACAAGGTGTGCGCCCTGCTTGGCGGCGGCGGTTATGCCGAATACGTTGCCGTTAAATACGATATGCTGATGCCCGTGCCAAAGAATTGTTCCATGGTCGAAGCCGCCGCGATCCCCGAAGCCTTTGCAACGGCATACCTCAACCTCTTTATAGAGGGCGGGATCAAGGAAGGCAACACGCTTCTTATGAACGCAGGTGCCTCGGGGCTTGCAAGCGTCATCATTCCAATGGCGAAAGCATTCGGCATCCGCGTGATCACCACCGTTTCGACCGAAGAAAAAGCAGATCGCATCAAGCATCTCAACGCAGACAGAGTTGTTGTTACGGGAAAAGAGGACATATCCGAGGTTTTGAAAGAAGAACTTGAGACGGGGCATGGCGTTGACGTCGCCATCGACTGCCGCGGCGGTGAAATTATGGGCAAGTGCATCCATTATCTCACCCACGGAGCAATATGGATAATGATCGCCGCGCTTGCAGGCACAAAGACCGAGATCGACCTCAAGAACATCTACGTCCGAAACGTGAGGATCATCGGAAGCACCCTCCGCTCCCGCGCACCCGAAGTAAAAGCACAGATCCTCGCGGGAATCGTCCGCGACGTCTATCCGAAGATCGAATCGGGCGAGGTGAAGCCGACTATCTATAAAGTCCTGCCGATCACCGAGGCAGAGGCAGCGCAAGATATTCTTTATCGCGGGGAAAACGTGGGCAAGGTTGTTTTGACGGTGGAATGATGAAACAGGGTTGAGCACTTTATCGAAGCAAGTGCGAACACAGCCCGGTCCCGTCGCATAGTCGAAATGGACGCAAAGCATAGCTTTTCGCCCATTTCTCCTTGCTTTGGGGACAGCGCTTGCAAAAAAACATCACACCGTGATGTTTTTTGCGGCGCTACCCAACGAGCTCCGCTCGTCGGTAACCCGGAGACCGTGCGGTTCAAGTCCCACTCGCCGCAGGCGGCAACCAAAAAAGAACAAGGTGATCTGTGATCACCTTGTTCTTTTTTGGTTGCGGAGGTGGGACTTGAACCACACGGCCTCCGGGTTATGAGCCCGACG
>JAZSBJ010000105.1:0-23800 GCA_045602305.1 Eubacteriales bacterium
TTTCTTCTCCCGACTTCCTAAAACATATTCGAAATGTGCGCTCGGCATAGCCTTTCTTCATTTCTCCTTGTTTTAGTTACCTCCTCGAAAAAACAATTATCAATTGTTTTTTCTTCGGGGACCTGTCGCCCGCACGATGTAAAAAAGACGGCTCGAAAGAGCCCTCTTTCTTATGTTTGTTAGTTTTCCGTAGAGGGCGCGATCTTATCGATCATATGAACGAGGAGTACCCCAAGGACGGCGCCGACGGCACCCTGTACCGCATTTGCGGGGATATTGACAAGGGAAGCGGCAAAGCCATATAAAAAGCCCTCAAAGATGTAATAGCCGAGCACCATCCAAATCTCTGCCAGAAGCGCGCCAACGATCCTTTTTGCGGTGCGCATTTTTTTGGAAAACAGAAGCTTCGCGACGGCAAAAACGATCAATGCCATCAAAGCTTTGATCACGAGCGTTGCGGGGGCGTAAAGTGCATATCCCGAAAAAAGGTCGGCAAGCGCACTGCCGACGCCTGCGGCAAAGCAACCGTACGCGGGCGGCAAAAGGAATGCGGCAAGAAGCACGGCAGCGTCACCAAGATTGAGGTATCCGTTTAGGGGAGATGGAATTTTGACTGCCATCGTAGTTACACAGGTGAGTGCGGTGAGAAGCGCGGTGAAAACCAACCGCTGTGTTTTGGTTTTTGTCATACTTTGGTCATCCTTTTCTTGACATTGTTTCCGTTTTATGTTATAATTTTTGGTAGATGCAAAAATGAAATTCGATCTCTGTTGTGAGCGAGGAAAGGGAAGCGAGCTTCGCTTTGTCCTTTTCGCCCGTCTTATAGTAATAGGGCGTCATCGCGAAAAGGTCGCATATGCTCTCGTTATCGGGAAGAACGATCTTTGCCGAAATATCCTTCTTCTCAACGAGCGAGAAGCCCTCGATCTCCGTGCTTTCGGGATGGTTGAGATAGGGTGTGTCGTAAATGGCTTGCTTAAGCCCCCAAAGATGTCTTTCTCCCGGATACGCCATCATAAAGATGCCGTTCGGCTTCAAAACGCGAAGGATCTCCTCGCGGCAAAAGGGGGAAAAGAAGAGCGTGGCGACGTCGGTGCTTGCGCTTTGCACGGGCATCGCATAGGCACTCGCGGCGAATAGCGTGGCACAGCGACGGTGCGACGCCGCCTTCAGCGCGTCCTTTGAAATATCAAAGGCAAAGATCTCGCCACCGCGCGCACTAAGCGCTCCTGCCGCATATTCGGTATAATATCCGTCACCGCACCCAATGTCGAGAAGGTTCGCTCCCGTCGATGCAAAGCGCGAGATCGCCTCATACAGTGCCTCGGCAAGCGGGGCGTAATATCCCGCGGAAAGAAAGCGCGTGCGCGATGCGATCATTTGGGCGTTGTCGCCGTGCGTTTTCGCATTTGTGCCCACGAGCAGATTGACGTATCCCTGCCTTGCAATATCAAAGGAATGCCCGCTTTGGCAGACGTATCGCTTATCCTCGCGCACAAATGCTTCGCCGCAAACGGGACAGGAAAGAATTTGACTCACTTAGAACACCTCACATTACAATATCATCTTATCGCATTTTAAAATAAAAGTCAATAAGCAAAAGGAAAAAAGATATGAACGAAGCTATCAAGGGTAAAATACTCGGGGTGGATTACGGGGATGTCCGTACGGGGCTTGCCGTATCGGATGCTCTCGGGTTTCTTGCGTCGGGAATCGGTACCGTCCGTCCGGGCGGAATGCGAAACACCGCCGCTTTAGTCGCAGAGGAAGCCAAAAAGCAGGGTGCCGTTCGCATCGTCATCGGGCTCCCGAGGAATATGGACGGAAGCGAGGGCTTCCGCGCCGAGGCGGTGCGCGCTTTTGCTGCGCTCCTTACCGAATATACCGATATCCCGTATGAGTTTTACGACGAGCGCCTTTCCACCGTGGAAGCGCATCGCTTTTTGAGCTTAACCGATACGAGAGGAAAGCGCCGCAAGGAAGTCGTTGACACGCTCTCCGCGCAGATCATTCTGCAAAACTACCTAGACGCCAACGCAAAACGGTAAAAAAACCGTCTTTCAAGCAAAAATCTTTTGCTTATCATCGTATCTTCACATTAAAGGGATATACTGTTATTAGTACCGATTGGAAAGGGATCCGCTATGAACGAAGAATTTGAGGATTTTAACGATAAGGATAAAGAAAACGAACAGGGAGAGAACGCCTCGTCGCAGGAGAGTGGCTCGTCCCAAGATTACGGACCGAAGATCAACTTCGATCTGCCGCCTCGCCCCCCGAAAAACGGAAAGGGAAAATGGCCCGCCATCATTCTCGCGGTTGCCATCGTGTTCTCCGTCTTTTGCGGTGTCGGCGGCATCCTGATCGGAAGAAATCTCACGGATAATGGAAACGATACCCCCCCGTCCTCGTCGGGCGGCGGCACGAACGATTCCACCGAGAACAAAAACAACATCATCGTGCAAATGGGCGACAGCACCGCAGGCGCCGCCGAAAAGGAATTCACCGATATCGTGGCGGAATGCGCGGCAAGCGTCGTTGAGATCATCACCAGCCCCTATAACAGCGCCATCAGCACGAAAAGCGGCGCGGGAAGCGGCGTCATCATCGGTGAGGATGAGAACAAAACGGGTAGCTATATCATCACCAACAACCACGTAATCGAGGGCAACTTCACCGTCATCACCGTACGCACGGTGGCGGGAAAAGAATATACCGCCGAGGTGATCGGTACGGATTGGCAGTCGGATATTGCCGTATTGCGTATCGAAGCAACGGGGCTCACCCCTGCAAAAATCGACACGGGTAAAAACGAGCTTTCCCTCGGACAAAGCGTTTTCGCCATTGGCAACCCCCTAGGCTCGCTCGGCGGCTCTGTGGCCCGCGGGATCATCAGCGGGGTAGAGCGCACCATTACCGTTGAAAGCGTACCGATGAAGCTCTTGCAGATCGACGCCGCCATCAACCCCGGCAACTCGGGCGGCGGACTCTTTGATTTAGACGGATACCTTGTCGGCATCGTAAACGCCAAGAGCGTCGCCACCGACGTTGAGGGCATCGGCTTTGCCATTCCCGGTGACTATGCATATGGGGTAGCAAAGGATCTTTGGGAAAAAGGCTACGTTTCGGACCGCGTGGATCTCGGACTTCATTTTTCGGGTGCCGTTTCCTTGTTCCCCCTCTATGCGGGAATGGGCATTGCAAGCTACGATTATTCGGACGAGATCGACAACGCAATCAGCCCCAACGACGTCTTGCTCTCCTTGGAGTTTGGCGGCAAAAAGGTGGATATTACCTCGCTTTCGGCATATCGTAGCGTTCTCGTTCAACTGAAAGAGGGCGACACCGTAAAAGCGGCGATCATCGGAAGCGAAAAGTATTACGAAGTAACGCTGACCGCACACAAGGTCACAAAATAAACGAAAGCCCGACATCGCTCGGGCTTTCTTATAAATCGGGTAGTACATAGAAAGGACATTAAAAAATGAGAATACTGATCGTCGACGACGAAGAGGCAATTCGCAAGCTCGTGCGAAAATATGCGGAGTTTGCGGGATACGAGGTAGAAGAAGCCAAGGACGGTATGGAAGCGGTCCTTTTCTGCCGCAAGGAAAAGGTCGACTGCGTCATTATGGATATTATGATGCCCGAGCTTGACGGCTTTTCCGCCTGTCGCGAGATCCGCAAGACTTCAAGCGTTCCTATCCTCTTGCTCAGCGCAAGGGGTGAGGAATACGATAAGATCAACGGCTTTGAGTTCGGTGCGGACGACTATATCGTCAAGCCCTTCTCCCCCCGCGAGCTGATGCTTCGCGTGGATGCGGTGCTTCGCCGTGTCAAAACGGCACCCGTGGGTGAGGAATCGCCCGAAAAGAATAGCGACGTCTATACCTATAACGGACTCTCCGTCGATTTTACGGCGCGCATCGTGATGATCGACGGCACGCCGCTTCCGCTTTCCCCCAAGGAGTACGACCTGCTCTTTTATTTCGTGCGCAACCGCAACATCGCACTCTCGCGCGAAAAGCTGATCTCCGAGGTGTGGGGCTACGATTTTTACGGAAGCGACCGCACGCTCGACACGCATATCAAGCTGCTCCGCAAAAGCATCGGACGCTTCGCAGAATGTATCGTAACGCTTCGAGGGGTGGGATATCGCTTTGACGCACCGTAAACACCGCGCACCCAAGATCAAATGGTCGCTCTTCGTTTCCTTCACGTCAATGACGGTGCTCATTATGATCCTTTTGTGGGTGCTATGCTCCTTGCTTCTCAGTACCGTCTACGGCTGGACGGTCAAAAGCCGTATGCAGAGTTTGCTATATGAGATCGCATACGAGGCACCCAAAGCGGATTTTGCCGAGCGCGCCGTCCTTCTTGCGGAAAACGCCGATACCGCAATGGGCATCTACCGCGTTGAGGACGACTCCTTTACCCTATATGCCGAAGCAAGAGAAAAGGATAGCGTTTTCCATCTTTTTGATAGCGCAGATATTAAAACCCTATACGACAAGGCACTCGAAAACGAGCTTATCCTTCAAGAGCGCGTAGAGGACGTCTTTGGAGAAAAATCCTTCAAGCACGGGCGACTGCTCTCGGGCTTTATTACGGGTGCTCCCGGCAGTGATACGTATTTCATTCTTTTGGACACTGCTGCTTTGCCCATCAACGCCATTTTGGTGCTGATGCAAAATCAGCTGTCGTTTGTATGCGCGATCCTGCTTGCCGTGGCGGCGGGCATCTCCTTCTTGGTCGCAAGACATATTGCGGGCCCCATCGAGCGCATTAGCACCAAGGCGCGCAAAATGGCAAAGGGAGAGCTTGCCATCGATTTTACGGAGAAAAGCTACAGAGAGATCGAGGAGCTATCCGAGGTTCTAAACCAAACCACCGACGAGCTTTCCAAGATCGAGCGTCTGCAAAAGGAGCTGATCGCCAACATCTCGCACGACCTGCGCACGCCCCTAACGATGATCGTGGGCTACGCTGAGGTGATGCGCGATATTGAGGGAGAGAACACCCCCGAGAACATTCAAGTCATTATTGACGAAGCAACGCGTCTTTCCTCGCTCGTCAACGACCTCTTGGAGATCTCCCGTATTCAAGGCGGACGCGCCGAACGCAAGGACGAGCAGTTTGACCTTGCCGAGCTTGCCGAGGAAACGGTAGAACGCTATCGCCGCTTAAAGGAAAACAGCGGCTTTACCTTTGAATTTGAGAAAAACGGCGCTTGCCCCATCGTTGCCGACCGTTCGAAAATTTTGCAGGTGCTTTGCAACCTTTTAAACAACGCCATCAACTATTCCGATACCGACCGCCGCATTCGCGTTTCGCTGGCAATGCGAGAGGGGACGGTACGGCTTGAGGTCATTGACCACGGCGTCGGCATCGCCCAAGAAAACCTCGATAACGTTTGGCAACGCTATTACAGAAACGAAACGAATCACCGCCGCAGCATTTCGGGAAGCGGACTCGGACTTTCCATCGTCCGCGAGATCCTTGAATTGCATCGCGCGCGTTACGGCGTCCAAAGCACAGAGGGAGAGGGAAGCGTCTTTTGGTTTGAGCTTCCCGCCGCAGGCGAGGATCTTGCCCCCTTGCGCGTTTGATTTTTCAAAAACCACTTGCCAAAAGCGTTCTTTTGTGATACACTTAAAAAAGCACGAAAACAAAGGAAAAAAGACAGTATGAGAATGAGAAAAAAGAAGCACGGAGAAGAGCGCATCGAAGCGTGTCGCGCCCTTTTGTGCGAAAAGCCCGAAACACCCATTTCTTCTCCCTTCGCCCCTCTTGAAGAAGCACCGCTTTGTCTTGAGATCGGGTGCGGTAAGGGCGGCTTTGCTTGCGGTATGGCGGAAAAATACCCCACGCGCGCCTTTTACGCAATGGAGAAGATCGCTAACGTGATGATCTGCGCCCTAGAAAAGGCAAAGGACTGCGCGGACACGCGTCCGACGGACAATTTGCGCTTTATGATCGCCGACGCGCGCGAGCTTGAGGAGTGGTTTGCTCCCGCATCCGTCGACTTTCTCTATTTGAATTTCAGCGATCCTTGGCCCAAGGTGCGCCATACGGAGAGAAGGCTCACGCACCGCGCCTTTTTGCAAAAGTATTTTGCGCTTTTAAAGCCGACGGGCGTTTTGCAGTTTAAAACGGACAACGTAGGACTGTTCGACTTCACGCTCGCCGAGATCGAGGCGCTTGGACTTGTCCCCGAGGTCGTCACGCGTGACTTGCACAATTCTCCTTATGCCGAGGACAATGTGATGACGGAGTATGAAAGGAATTTTTCCTCGCAGGGCTATCCCATTCATATGCTTCGCCTTCGCCCCCCTAAAAATCCCCTTTAAAAAGAGAGTTTTATATGCCGACTGCTAAGGATTTTCGACACGGACACAGAGAGCGCGTTCGCGCAAGATTTTTGCGAGAAGGCTTATCCGCCTTTGCGGATTACGAGGTCTTGGAGCTTTTGCTGTTTTACGCCATTCCGCGCCGCGACACCAAGGCGCAGGCGCACGCCTTAGACGATACGCAGGGCTCCCTCTACAACGCCTTGACCGCAAGCGACGACGCCCTTTGCCGCGTCCCCGGGATCGGTGCGCACACCTCTCGCTTTTTGCGTGCCATTTTCCCGTTCTTAGACTACGTGGCGCGCGAAGAGCCGCACGAGAAGGCTTGCTTCGACAACAAGACGCTCGCGCACCGCATCTATCCCTATCTTCAAAAGGACGGAAGCGAATCCGCTTTGGTCGTATATCTCAACAACTGTGATGAAATTATATGCACCCGCCCGCTGGGCGCAGGAAAGTGCCTAACCCTTGTCGGCACGGACGAGCTGATCGCTACCGCGCTTTCCTACCGCGCCGCCTCGGTGGTCTTGGTGGATTATAAGGGGACGGGCATTCCTTTTCCAAGCAGCGTCGTTTTACAGGGAATGCACCAGCTCAGAGAAGAGCTTTCCGTCGTCGGTATCCACGTAAGAGATTATTTGCTTTTCACCGATACGCAATATAGCTCTCTCTTCTTTTTGACGGGTGACCGCCAGTTCCGTATGCCCTCGCCCTTCTTTATTGAGAGCGACGCCCTCAAGGAGCCCGCGTTCCATACAAGCTCATTTGAAAAGCTCGTAGAGATCCTCTCCTTTGTTACCGCGGAAGAAAAGGCAAGGCGCCTCTCCGAGCGACTTCTTAAAAAATACGGCACGCTTGCAAATCTTCTCTCGCTCCCGTATGAAACGCTTGTAGCGGAAAACACCGAAGAGGAAGCCGAGGTTTTATATCTCAAGATTCTTTTTGAGGTGCATTCCCGCGCGCACCTTTCGCGTATTTGTAAAGAAAAAGCAGTATATACAAAGGCAGAAGAAATCGGAAAAATGTTCTCGGACGCCATAGGGCTTAACAGTGAGGAGTGCATTGCCCTAGCACTGTTTGATAAGGAGATGCGCTTGCTTGACCTCGCACTCTGTGCGCGCGGCTCAGTGAACACCGCATCCTTCGTCACACGAAGCCTTATTGAGATCGCGCACACCCACCGCGCCGCGGCGGTTGCCATTGCACACAATCACCCCGGCGGTACCCCAACGCCCTCTGCGGCAGATAGCACGATGACGATGGAGCTTTCCCGTGCCTTTCGCCAAGCAAAGGTGACCTTTATCGATCATTTCGTCGTCACCTCTTTGGAACACACGTGTGTTTCGCGTTGCGAGCTGCAAAGCTACACCGATATGCCCGATGAATTTTTCAAATAAAAAGAACCCCGAAGACGCTAAGCGCCTTCGGGGTTTTCCATAAAAGCCGTTTATTTTTCGGGGGTTTTAGGGTTGGCGATCTTTCTTGCCTTTTTCTTGGCAGAGAGCGCGACCTCGCCCGAGAGATACATAAGAAGAATGCCGAACAAGACGGCAACGGTGCTTGTGTAGGTCACCCCGGGGATCATAAACTTTTTGATAAAGGCACAGATTTCGGCAGCAACGTCACCGCCAATGCAAAGTGCAACGATGAAGCCGAGAAGTGTCGCCCCGCCGATAAAAAGGCTGAGCATAATGGCGTAGCCGAAAATGATTTTTCCGACGGCTACGGGCTTTTCCATCTTTTTGATGAGCTTTTTATGAAAAGAAGCGAGGCTGTTTAAAAACGTATTCATTGCGGCACCTCCTTAAAGCCCGAGGATGGGCAAGAAGCCCATCAAAACGATGATCTGCATAATAAACTGTGCGCCGACCCACCAAAGATTGTTTTTAAAGGTTTTGCTGAAATCCGACTCGGCAAGCGACATACCTGCATACATTCCAAGCCCCAAGGGCGGCGTGATGCCGCACATAACACCGCAAATACAGGGAAGCATAGCGGCACCGAGAATGGGATCAATGCCCACCGAGGCAAAGCTCGCGATAAATACGGCACCAAAGGTCGCAACGAGAGACGAGCCGGGAATGACCATACCGAGGAAGCAGGTGAGAAGACAAATGATGAACACCAAAAAGAATTTGCTCATATTGGCGTCAATGATAAACACCTTCATCTCTTCCGCGACGTTGAGGTCGTTAAAGAGCGCGCCGATCATATAGCCGATCACGCAAACGCCAACCGCGGGGGCGATAGATTTGAGTCCCGATGCGAACATCTTGGCGATCTTATGCGGGGTAGCGGACTTTTTATCCTTTGACATAAAAATCGAAAGGGCTGTGACAAGTCCGGGGATGAAGATGAGCAAAGCACTCGAAAACGCTTTGGCACCTGCCGCACCCAATCTTGCGGTGAAGAAGGTGTCTTTGAAGAAATAGTCGAGCATAAAGGGCACGAAAATGATCACGGGCAAAAGAAGACCCTGCCAACCCGATTTGATCGAATCGCGCAGACTGGGGATTTCTTCCTTGGGAAGCGGCTTGACCTTGTAATACTTGCAGAAGGCAAATACCATAATAAGGCGCTGCAAAATAAACCAAAGCGATACGCCCCAAAGCACGATCCAAAAGCGTCCTTGCGCCAAAGCGTCCTCGCCGTAAAGGAAGTGGAACGCCGCAAGCGCCGCCAAAATGTTGGACGAGGGGGGGATCATATTGCCCATATAGCTTGCGTTGCTTTCGATGTTTGCGGCAAGCTCGGCAGGATACCCCGATCTTTTCATAGCGGGAATGGTGATAGCACCCGTTGCCATAACGTTACCGGGACCGCTTCCCGAGAGGGCGCCCATAAAGCTGGATGCGATGACAGAGGCATAACCCACACCGCCGGGAACTCTGCCTAAAACAGCAAGGATAATGGCAACACAGCTGTCAATGATCTTCGTTTTTGTAAGGACAATGGACATTGCAACGAATGCCACCATCGAGTAGAGAAGTGAGGTCGAAAGCCCCGTTTTGATATAAGAGCCGAGATTGCCCCAAGTGCCTGTGACGGTGAGAAGCACTAAAAAACTGATAAGGATCGCTTCGTATACGGGACGCTTGAATAGCACGAACCAAACGATAACGACTCCAAGCAAAATGCCAAGGTAAAGAAATGCGGAAGGCATCGTCAAATTTCTCCTTTTCTGTTTTTTTCTGATTTGATCACGCAATCAATGAAATCCTTTTCCGCTTGGGTCAAGAATTGCTCCTTGCGGTAAAAGAGGCAGACGCGTCGACGGTAGCTTGCACCGACAGCCTTATCTAAAGGCAGAAAACGGACGTTTTCGTTTTGCTCTCTTGCAATATATGAGGGAACGAGCATTGCGCCAAGCCCGCGCTTTACGAGCGCCAAAGCGGATTCGATGGATTGACACTCGATCTCGGGCTGCGGAATGCTCATTTCATCAAGGATCTCGTTGAGCATTTGCCACATAGCCTGTCCGCGTCCAATGTTGATGAGCGTGGACGACATAAGGATGTCGCTTGCCGTGTCCGTTTCGCTGCTCTTTTCCTTGGAAACGGCGAGAAGCACGCTCTCATCAAAAAGCTCAACGCGCTCAAAGCCCTCGGTATTCTTGTCGAGTAGACTGATGATAAGATCTAACTCTCCCTCGGCAAGGCGCTCTGTCAGCTCCTTGGTCGTTCTTTCCTCAATCACAACGCCCGCAGAGGGCTTTTCTTTTTGATACAGCGCGAGAATGTCGGGCATCATATAGGGGGTGCGGGAAGGGCTGATTCCAATGCGTATAACGGAATTTTTTTGCGATTTGATCTCGTCAAGCTGCTTCATCAGCTGACGGTCCATATCCATCATATTTTTCCCCGCGCGGATAAAGCATTCCCCCGCCTTCGTCGGCTTGATGGGAAGCGCACTTCGGTCAAAAAGCTCAACCCCAAGCTCACTCTCAATCTTTTTGAGATATTTGCTAAAGGTTGGCTGAGAGATGCCCAAATGCTCCGCGGCTTGCGAGATTCCCCCGTAGTGCACAACGGCGAGCGCGTATTCGTATTTTTTAAGGTACGACATACCGTTTCTCCTAAAAAATCGTTTTTGGAATACCGTATTCCTTTTTTGCTATATCATTATACTACAAGGATTTGAATTTGTCAAGGGGGATTAAAATATTTCTTTGAATATTTTGAATATTTCATAGAAAAAGGCTATCGCAAACGGTGTTACGCATTTGCGATAGCCTTGGTTTTTCACCCTAAGGTGATCGGAAAAGAATTATTTTCCGTAATTCATATTGTAGAAGAGTGCGGTTCCCGCATCCTGTCTACCCGCACCGGGAATATCAACGTAGATAGTCATACGGATAAATTGGTGCGTGGTGTCTACGCTGCCGTCCGTGGGAAGATCTGCAAGGTCAATGATGCCGCCTTCCATATACGGAGGATATACGATATCGCTATGGTTTTCGGCAAAGGTGGTGAAATCCTTAAACTTGAGGGCGATAAAAATAAACTGACCGTCCGTGTTTCGGATGTGCGAGATCATACTTTCGGGATACATTTGGGTATTGCCGGTGATGATCTGAGGAACGGTAGCACTGCCAATGACGTAGTTTTGAAAATACGTGGTTTCTCCGTCGTTGAGATAGCTTGCCTTCACCGTACCTACGATCGTAACCTTTTGGTTCTCGTTGTTGTCCACACCGGATTTGTCGCTAAGGTCGGGCGAAAGCTCGATGCCGGTCGCGC
The DNA here is from genome assembly GCA_045602305.1 of Eubacteriales bacterium. Taxonomy (GTDB): domain Bacteria; phylum Bacillota; class Clostridia; order Oscillospirales; family CAG-272; genus UBA1740. The sequence goes on from JAZSBJ010000105.1 coordinate 11,090, forward strand.
CGCAGGGACCGAACGTGAGGTTCTCAAAGGTCACGATGCTGGAATGCACGAAGATACCGGTGGAATAGCAGTTGTAGGTGTAGACGTTGGAAATCTTACCGTTTCCGACGATGTTATCAAGGTTGATACCGCCACGGAACTGCGATGCGGTGAGGTTGTTTGCATCGATGTAGTAATCAACGTCATACGTGTTTCCGCCGATGCTGATGCCAATAGAGGTAGCGCCCACAATGCCGCTGGTCTTGACACCGCCGTTGTAATCGCCGGGATCGTAGTCGATGGGGCAGTTGCCCTTGATGTCGATGTTATAGAGCTTGACAGAGTAGGTCTTGCCCTCGACATTTGGGTCTTTGCCTGCGCCAAGGCTAGAATAAGGCTCTGCACTCAGCAGCGAAGAAACGGAACCGTAAATGCTCTTGTTTTCATTGGTTACCGCGATGTGCTTTTCTGCCAGATATGCTAACATTTCCGCTTCGGTATAGATCTTCATCTGAGAAGCGTCGATGCGGTGGTTGTTGCCGTTGATCCACAGGCCCTTGTTGACCGCCTGTACTCGTACCGGGTCAGCGAGAACATCGTTGACGGTTTGCTCTGCCATAGGCTTCAGTGCAACGGCGGGGACAAGGTCGTAGCCGTATTCGTAGGTGTAGCCTTCGCCAATGCCTACGGGCTTTTCAAGAACGACAAAGTTGATGGGCGCGTCACCGCGATACGAATTGCTTTCTACCAACGCTTCAAGCTCCTCGTAGGTGTGTACATTGTAGCCGTTGTTGATATCAAAGGTGTAGGTCGCCTTTGCCTCGGTTCTACTGCCGGAAGCGGAGTTGACATATACGGCGACCTTGCCCGTCATCTTAAAGACGAGCTTGCCGTCCTCATATTCAGCAACGTCACTGCCCGTAGCACCGCTTTCGTGGATAAAGTCAAAGGAAAGGTCGGTGCAAGCGCCCTCGCCCTTAGGGATGGGAAGGAAGGGAAGCGCGTCCTTCATAGAGAAGGCGTACGCCATAGGTCTTTCGACAAATACCTCGGGAAGCGCGATGGATTCGGGGGGAACGATAACGTCAACGTCAACCGTTTCTGTAACGTTCGTGCCGTCGATCGAGATATTAAGCGTTGCTTTGCCGTGTCCCTTTGCCGTAAAGGCACAGGAGTAGCCGTCTTGGGTGATGCCAAGATATTCCGCACCCGTCAAAACCTCAAAGCGAACGGGCAGATCCTCTACCAACTCAAAGTTGTAGTTGCGTACTTCAATGGTGAGGGGCATCGTTGCCGCGCCCTTCTTGTCGATGGTTAGACTATTGGTGGGGCTGTCGATGAGATATTTCGTGGCGTTGATCTCCTCGTTCGTCGCTACAACGGTGAGCGTAAGCTCCTCGCTCGTAATGTTGCCAAAGGAAGCCTTTACCTTAATAATCGCGCCCGTTTGTGCCTTGCTGTCAACGATCAGCGCGGTGCCCTGCACCTCGGCGATATCATTGCCTTCGGTGACGGTCCAAAGCAGAAGAGAGGCTTCTACGTTTGCAGGGGTGATGGTTGCACCGAGTGCCACGGTAGAGCCCTTCATAACGCTCGTCGAGCCGTGGACGAAGATCTCAATGGAGTCAACGGTGGTGTCGGGAATGACCACGATGGAAACGACGTTGGAATCAATGCCGTCCTTGGTGGTCTTTACCTTGATAATGGCGCCGTCCTCGGCGTTCGCTCCAATGGTGATCTTGTTGCCTGCAACGGTAGCGATGTCGCTGCCCTCGACGATGGTGTAAACGGCGTCGGTGATCTCCGTTTCGCCCTCTGCGGACTTAAGAACGGTGTTAAGGGTAACTTCGCCGCCCGCAATGACTTGAAACTTGTCGGCTTCCACTTCAAGAGAGTTGATCTCTTGCTTTGCCTTTACTACGGTGAGCGTAAGCTCCTCGCTCGAAACGGTACCGAAGGATGCCTTTACCTTGATGGTGTCGCCAACGGCTGCGTTGTCGCCCACGATAAGCGCGGTGCCTTGGATCTTAGCGATGTCAGCGCCTTCGGTGACGGTCCAAAGAAGGAAGGATTCTGCAACGTTTGCAGGGGTGATGGTCGCGCCAAGCACGACGATAGAGCCCTTCGTGACTTCTTCGGTAGCGCCGTGAGCGAAGATTTCAATGGAGTCAACGGTGGTGTCGGGAATGACCACGATGGAAACGACGTTGGAATTGATGCCGTCTTTGGTGGTCTTTACCTTGATAACAGCACCGTCCTCAGCCGTCGCGCTGACGGTGATCTTATTGCCTGTAACGGTAGCAATGTCGCCGCCCTCTACGATGGTGTAAACGGCGTCGGTGATCTCTGTTTCGCCGCTTGCCGATTTTAAAGTGGCACGGAGCGTAACCTCGCCACCCGCGATCACTTGGAACTTATCTGCATCAAGCTCAAGCGAATAGATGACGGGAGTTTGACCGTCGTTGCTGTCGTTGTTGCCGTCGCCGTTATTTCCGCTGTCACCGGTATCGCCGTTGTCGGGAGTCGGCGCGGGCTCGTCATCACAAGCAACCAAAACGCCGAGTGCCAAAACAAGGGCAAGAATGAGCGAAAGCACCCTCAAAAGCTGTTTCATAATGGTTCTCCTTTGATTTTTATTTCAAATTATTCCGTTTGGAATTAGGGAGCATAGAAGAATTTGACGTCAATAACGGCGTCGGGATGGTTTTTATCGTACATACGCACTGTAACGGAGCCATCGGAATGGAATGCGAGAATGTTGTCCTCCAACGTCGCTTTAGAGCCCGATTGGATCTTAAAGACGATGTCGTTGGCATTCACGCCCTCGCCTACCTTTAGGTAATCGAGAAGACGGATGCTGTTTGTACCCAAAACGTAAAATCCATTGTTAAAGCTGATACCCTCTGCCGTGCTGAAATCGAGCTTAAAGGGAAGCTCGCCCTCAACGACTGTGACAGTGCAGGTGGCAGTGCGTCCGCCTTCCTTGGTGGTGGCGGTGATGGTAGCCGTGCCCTTCGCGCGTGCGGTGACCTTGCCGAGCGAATCGACGGTGGCGACGCTCGGATTGTCGGAAGAGAAGAGAACGGTGTTGTATTTCGCGCCTAGGGGCTCGATCTCTGCGGTAAGCATTTTTTGCTCGCCCTCGATCAGGGAAAGCTCGCTTTCGGAAAGCGTAACGCCGACGGGGACGTCCGAGGTAACACTCACGTTTAAGAATGCCGTTTTGCCGCCGTCATCCGTTTTTACGGTGATATAGGCGGTACCCCAATCCACGCCCGTGACGTTTCCGTTTTTATCCACGGTGCAGATGCTTTCATCGCTCGACGTGTACGTCACCGTTTTTGTTTTTGCAAGCTCAGGGTGAACGATAATAGAGGTAGCAAGCGTTTCGCCTTTAGTCAGCTTAAACACGTCGTCCTCGCCATAGGGATCGCCCTCGCCGTTCAAAAACTGAACGCTCTCAACGGGGATGTGTTGAGAGATAGAAAGGATCCTGCCCGCGAAAGCCACGACAATGAGCAACACGATCGGAAGCACCGCAAGGATCAATAATATCGTTTTTTTCATAAGTCAATTCACTTTGATTACATTTCTATTTTATCATATGCAAGGTTGATCCTCAAAACCAGCGTGTAAACACGGTAGATCATAAAGACAAACGCAAGCACGTTGATAATGATGTAGGGCAGAAGCGCGTTTTCCACCGTGGACATTAGAATGACGGTGATGCCCATAATAAAGCCGATCAAAAGCCCGTAAATGAGGCTCTTGGGGGTGGTTTTGCTGACGCCCGAGGAATCCTCGTCCCCGCCGTTAAAAACGGTCGGGTCCTTGATGTCGGTATCAATACCGTAGGCAATGTGCCCAAGCGACGCCATCGCAACGGCAAGGGTGCCCAGAAGAATTTGCCATACGGGGTAGATAAAGCAGGAAACGGCCGCCGTGACGATGAGTGCGCCGACGGTAAAGATCGCGTTAAAGGAAAATTTTGCGAATATCTGCGTGTAGTAGTTGACGGGAACGATCTTTGACGTGTAGAAGTTGCCGCCGTCGCGGGAAATCGCCGAGGCAGAGGCAATGTTAGAGAGCATCGCGAGGATCGCAACCACCATAACGTGCGCGCCCGCAATCATATTGGTGCCCGCTTGGTTGACCGTGATGGACATAAGCAACTTGTCGTAAGAAAATACGATAAAGGGCATCAAAAGGGTAAAGAGGAAGTATTCAAAAATATCAGAGGGGGAACGGAAAACGCACAAAAGCTCCTTCAAAAACAGGCTGGAGAAGCGTCCGCGCTTGCCAAGCGAGGATTTGACCTTTACCTTTCTTATCGTGTTTTCAATGTTAGACATCGCCGTTTTGAAGAAGAAATAACGGGTGAAAAGAATGGTGAGGGCAAAAAGCACGGCACACCCCAGCATAAAGATGGGGAAGAACGTCCAGCCCGAAAAGCTGGTCATTGCGCCTGCCAGCTGATAGTAGACGAAAATGCGCTTGCCGACGGCGAGAATGGTATTGTTGAGCCGACGCACGGTTTCGTACTGCTTGCTCGCCACCTCAAAGCTCGAGGCGATCCCGCCGATAAATTCAAGATAGACCCAAAGGCACGTCGCAATCAGCGAAAAGATGACAACGACAGCGAGAAGCGGGTGTCCCTTGAGAAACTTGATGACCGCCATAATCGGGATGCTTAAAAAAGCCGCGACGACGATGGGGACGATGGGTAAAAGGAACAAAAGCGGAATGATGGAAAGATAATATCCGAAGCCAAACATCGAAAAGGAGCCGAGAACGAGAAAAAGCGGAACGGCAATGGTCGCGTTCACGGAAAACTCGCGGATATAGATCATTAAGATCTTGGATATGAAAAGCTGGTTGGGCGTTACGGGAAGGCATATGAGCAGTTGGTTTTCGCGGCTCATATAAAGCGTGTTGATAACGTTGCCTACCGCAAATGCCACAGACAAAAGCTGGATCACCAAAAGGACGAGCGCGAGAAGTTCTCTGTTGATCTGCACGCCGATGGAAAAGACACGGGAAAGCGCAAAGCTCAGCGCTACCGCCGCGAGCAGTAATAAAAGCAGGCGCTTAAAAAGGGCGGCGAGCATTGCCTTCGGAGATGTCGTTTTCAAAAGATCGGACTTGTTGTCTATCTGCAGCTTTAAAAGCGACAGGATTTTATTCATTGATCCTCCTCGCCGATCACGCTGACGAAGATCTCTTCAAGGGATTCGCCGCGCGCCTTGATCTCGGCGATGCTGTATACACCCTGGAGCTTTCCGCCCGCGATGATACAGCAACGGTGGCAAAGATTTTCCACAACGTCGAGAATGTGTGAGCTGAAAAATACGGTGTTGCCCTCTGCCGCGTGGCGCTTCATAACCTTTTTCAGTTGGTAGGAGCTTTGGGGATCAAGTCCCGTCAGCGGCTCATCAAGCACCCAGAGCTTTGGATTGTGTACGAGTGCGCCGATCACGGAGATCTTTTGCTTCATACCGTGAGAGTAGCTTTTGATGGGACGGTTAAATGCTTCGCGGAGCTTGAAAATATCGAGAAGCTCGTTCGTGCGGGCTTCCGCCATATCGTGGTCGGCATTATAGAGGTTTGCCATATGGTTGACGTATTCGCGCCCCGTCAAGCGTTCAAAAACCGCGTGGTTGTCGGAAACGTAGCCGATTTTTGCCTTGGCTTCGAGGGGGTGCGTCTTGATGGAAATGCCGTCGATGAGAATGTCACCGTGCTGAAAGGGACAAATGCCGACAAGACTTTTGATCGTCGTGCTTTTTCCCGCCCCGTTGGGACCCAAAAATCCGTAGATCTCTCCGGGCAAGAGAGAAAGGGAAAGGTCATCTACGGCGTTTACGGTGGACTCTCCGTATCGCTTGGTCAAATTTTTAATTTCAAGCATATAATACTCCAATCTGCCGCAGGACGGCAAGATCACAAATCCGTTGAGACTCGATCAATCGATATAGTGCTTTGGGCGACGGGATTTCCTTCCCGTGATTTTCTCGTAAAGCTCAATTCCCGAACGGCGCAGGGCAACGTGGTCGTCCTCAAGCCTGTAGCAGAACTTTATGAGCAGGGCGAACAAGATACAAAGAAGGCCGAAACCGATGTAAACGATCACGAAGGCGAACGGATATAAAACAAAGCGCCCAAGCTCGATCGAATAATTCTCTATAAACGAAAGGAAGGGGAAATACTCAAACGCGGTGTCAAAGTTGAACATATAGAAGTAGTTCACCGTTTCTCCCGTGACGTCGGAATAGCCGTTCAAGATCGTTCCAAGCACGTACATAAAGACAACGTAGATGGTATAGCCGATAAAGAAGTACAAAAGGCTCCTTCTCTTGATGCGCGGAAAAATACGCAATCCCATACCAAACGCCGCAACCATAAGCACGAGCGAGTGCTGAATGATAAAATGTACGGTCCAAAAGCTGTAATATCCGATAGAAAAATCAGGAAGGAGAATGGCGAAAAGCGTTCCGACTGTGTTTGTGATAAAGCAGAAGTGGAACATCTTTTTCAGCTTGAACAAGAATACGATCAAATAAAAATACGACGCAATGTTACAAAGCTGGAAGGGAAGACGCGATATGTTAAGTCCCATCATATAGAGGGATTGGTAGTGGAAGAACAAAAGGAGCGTGCAGAATAAGCACAGATTCTTTCGGTCCGCATAGGAGCGAAATCTGAAATTGTAGTAGATGAGGAGTGTGAGCACAAAAAGCACTGCGATCCAAATCAAATGAAAGGTCCCGCCGCGAGAGGGCTGCACCAGATCATAGCCGAGGATTGCCTGCGGCACGTAGGTGGGCATCATTGCGAGCAAGACGAGGGGAAGACCGAGGAGAAATCCTTTCCATTCTTCCTTTCCTTCAATGCGGAGCGCGTGCTTCTTGCTTGCACCGAGAAGAATGGGAACTGTGAGCGCAAGGAGCATCTCAACGATAAACACCGCATATCTTGCCGTGGGCGGCAGGTGATACCCGTGTCCCTCGGGCGCAAGGTAATATTGCATATAGTTGTCTGCAAAGATGACTGAGGCGACCGAAAAGGGGAAAGAAACGTAAAGAGCGATATTCTTGAAAAGACGGCTCTCGGTAAAAACTGCCATAGGAAGAACTACGCAATTCGTATAATACCCCCAACGAAGCACAAGACCAAGCACGTCGGTGCCTTCGTAATAAACGTCGTTGACCCAAGCACCGTTGATCTGATATAAAAACGAGTCGGGCAAAAAGAATCTTAAGTAGCAGACGGTGCAATACGCAACCGTAAGCACCTTGAGAAGCGTGGAGAGCGCATTCGTCTTTTTTCGCATAAGGAAGAGAATGGCAGCGGAAGTGCCAACGCCCCCAAGCAAGGTTAGAAGCTGAACCATAAAATCTCCAAATGTTTCCATATTTCTATATAAATAGAGCAAATTCGACATAGATATATGATATTATAACACATATAGAAAGAAAAAGAAAGAGTTTTCGGCTAAAATTCATTATTTTGCCCGAAACGGGTCGAAAAATGCGTTTAAAAACGGAAGCCTTTTTCCATTTTATATCGTTTTGGCGCTTGCGGTGCAAGGACACAATGCAAAAAACACGTCAAAATGCTTCATACGCGCACGGGCGATGCGTAGCATCGCCCGTGTTTTTGAAAAATAAGAATGCAAAAACAAAAAAGAGCTCGGTATGTACCGAGCTCATTCGTAAGATGTCATATGCTCTTTCTTTCCGTGATGGCGGTGGCTGACCTTATCTAAAAACGCTCCCGTTAAATAACCGAGCGCCATCACCGCAAGGACCCCTACAAGATAAGCGATCAAGGTGACCCCAAAGCTTCCGAAGATGTCAAGAAAATAAATGGAGTATTTTCCGTACATATCCATTCCGAAGTTGGATTGATGAAACACCAAATTGATAAAGACGCCAAATCCGATCGCCGAATAGATAAACGCCAGCGCCTTGCCAAAGTCCTTAAATTCGAGCTTCACCTTGTTTGCAAGAATGAGGTAAAAGCCGTAAAGTGCCATAACGAGATGGCAAGCCGCCTCGGTGATATGTATGAACTTTACCTCTTGCTTGTAATTGAAAAGATATTCAACCCCCGGGCTGATGAACAATGCAACGAACATACCGAAGCCGAGGAACGCAATGGCGCAATAGGCAGAATCCTTGAGCCACTTCACCATAAACGGCGTGAGCAGTATCACGGTGCAAATATAGGGGCTGATGTTTTCGAGGGTCATAAACCTGAAATTGCTTCCCCTATGCTCAAACATCGCAAAGTTCCAGCAAAAGAAGAATACCGCGCACACGGAGATAAACAGGGGGTTGATAAATGGGTGATTCAAGCGTTCGCGGAAAAAGCACATAATAAACAGGGCAATGAAAAATACCGCGGCGAGAATACCCAACATCAAGGACATATGCATAAAGCAGACTCCTTATTGAAGTTCGTTTTGGAAAGCGAGGGTGCCGTCGAGTACGTCTTTCTTTTCCTCGACCTTAAGAATGGGGAGTGTTTCAAGCTCCTTGCTCGGCGGAAAGATGGGCCTAAAGGGGAACTTTATACCCGTGTCCTCGTCATCGTCCTCGGGTAGCGTGATCTTGCCGTCGCTCCAAACGACCTTTGCATCGCCTTGCCAGCGATCTGTCCAGCCCTCGGAAGAAAGCTCCTCAGTGGTCGGTGCCGTTATGGAAAGTCCCTCGCATCCCGCAAAGACGTCCTTTCCCATCGTTACAAGACTTTCGGGCAACACGATCTCCTTAAGCAAAACGCAATCCTCAAAAGCACCTTCCTCAATTTCAAGAATCCCCTCGTGAAGAATCACTCTTTCAAGAGATTCGCAACCGCGGAAAGCACCCTTTCCGATACGGCATACCGTCTTGGGGATCTCGATCTCGGTAAGCCCCGTGCAATTCGAGAAAGCCTCGTCCTCAATAGAAAGAAGCCCGTCAAGAAGATAGATCTTTTCGATGTTCTTGCAGTCAGAAAAGGCGTTTGCAAGAATGCTGAGGATCTTTTTTTCTCCGTAATACGCGCCGAGATATACCTCACCGCGAATGTCCTTATGTGCGCCGATAATTTCGGCAAAGTTTTTATTTTGATCGTTGGAATATATGATGCCTGCTGTGGTTTCGTATTCCCAAACGGCTTCGATCACCATATCCTTTGTGATCTGCTTGTAGGACGCACTCCAAGAGCGCAAATAAGCACCGTCCTTGACTACGGTCGGCGGTGTTGCGTCCTCACCCTGCGTGATGCTTTGCTCAAGGGAACCGCTAAGAAGCGTGCCGCCGTTTAATTCAAAGCGAACCGTATGTGTCTTTTTGCCCGCAAAGAATACAAGCAAGAGCAAGACCGATACCGCAACGAAAAGTATGGCGAAAATCACGATGATCCTAACGCGACCCTTATGCCCGTGTAAATCCATTCCTTCTGATCCTTTCATATTCTGTTACCATTATATCATATGGGAAAAGGAGTTTGGTGAACATTTTGTGAAGGAGAGGCGGTATTTTGGTGTTTTTCGTTCCCGCTTCCGTGCGATGCTCGGCATCGCCGTGTTCGCTTCAAATCGTCACCGTCAAATAAAAAAGCACCCGAGTGGGTGCTTTGAGGTGACGGAGCCCTTCGGGGCGAAGAGGCTTGCCGTCATCTCGCGAGCGGATGCCGCTCTGCGCCTCTTCTTCGCACCCGTGCGATGCCCAGCATCGCCGTGTTCGGTTCAAATCGTCACCGTCAAATAAAAAAAGCACCCGAGTGGGTGCTTTTTTTATTTGGTGGAGGTGACGGGAATCGAACCCGTGTCCGAAAACCTCTTGATATAACCTTCTCCGTGGGCAGTCTGTTTTTTGATCTTCCCCCGCCCCGGCGCGAGCAGACACGCTCGGGGGCAGAGTAGCCCTTTTTTGCCTGACGGGTTCAAGGGCGAACGACCCGTGCAGGTTCACCGCTAATTTGACGCTCAGTCTCCCGTCGCGGTCATCGGGAGAGGAACGGGTGGCTAAAGAGCCACAGCACCGCTAATTGACGCCCCGAAGGGCAGTCAATTAGGCAGCCATTGCAACAGTTTTGTTGTCGTTTAATTTTAAGGTTGGACATTTTAACGGGATTATCCTGCCCGCCACGCTTATCATACCTCAAGATCCCCGTCGAAACCAGGACACCCCCATAAGGAGAGAAGGGGAACTTCTCAGTGTTAGTAGTATACTGTATTTTTCCCCGTTTGTCAAGTGTCAAGACGCGTACGGTTCAAAAAACTTGCTTTTTCGTATAATTGCTTGACAACTGCTTGACAAATATAAGGTAAATGCTATAATAAACCTGTAAGATGAGCACTCTGAAAGGAGCAAGTTATGAATTACGATTTTAGATCCGAGCTCTTGGCCGTTCACGAGCCCGACCTGCGCGATTTTGGAAAAACGCCTGCGGAGGATGAGCTTTGGCTTGCGGACGGTGCCCGTGTCCGCATTTGCGCCGATGCGCACGAGGTGATCGCGGTCGCGGCAAAGGACTTTTGCGATTATCTTTCCGTGTCGATGAAAATCGCTGCGACTGTTGCCACCGAGGGGGAGGGAAGCGTTACCGTGCGCCTTGCCAAGGACGCGGGCGTTGACCTCGGCGAATTTGCCGCCTATCAGGGCTTCCGTATCGAAACGGATAAAACGGGCATCACCGTCACCGCGCACGACGAAAGAGGTGCCGCCCAAGCGCTTTACTATATGGAAGACTTAATGACCTTTGCGGGCGCCCCCTGCCTTTCCTACGGAAAAATTGAAAAGCGCGCCGCTTTTACACCGCAAATGGTGCATTCCGCCTACGGGATCGACGATTTTCCCGACGAGTACCTTGCCCGCATCGCGCACGAGGGCAGAGATGCCGTTCTCATCTTTACCAAGGGCGTCGGCATTTCCGCACGCGGAGAAGAGGACTTCAATGACCTCATCCGTCGCGCCGCGCGGTACGGCATCGACGTTTACGCATACAGCAAAATTAAAAGCGAAAAGCATCCTGCCGATGCCGACGCTGAAGCGTATTACAACGCGACCTATGGAGAACTGTTCCGCCGCTTCCCGGGGCTTAAGGGCGTCACCCTTGTGGGGGAATCCATCGGCTTCCCCTCAAAGGACGAGCACGCAGGGCCTTGGAATCATCCCGATGGACTGCCAACGGGGAAAACGCACCCCGGCTTCTACCCCTGCTACGATTATCCCGAATGGGTCGATATGCTCAAGCGTTCCATTCGAAGCGTTAAGCCCGATGCGGATATTGTTCTTTGGACGTACAACTTTGGTTGGTGCAAAAAGGAAGATCGCATACGGCTGATCGAATCTTTGCCCACGGATATCACCCTTCTTGTGACCTTTGAGATGTTTGAGTTTTTGCCCTGTGGGGAATCCCTCATCAAAAGCTCGGACTATTCGCTTGCTTTTGCAGGTCCCGGCGAATACTTCAAAAGCGAGGCAGAGGTGGCAAAGCGCCGCGGCATCCGTCTTTATTCGATGACCAACACGGGGGGAAGAACTTGGGATTTCGGTGTCGCACCTTACGAGCCGATGCCGTATCAGTGGATCCGCCGCTACGCCGCAATGCGTGACGCGCAGGAAAAATACGGACTTTCGGGTATTATGGAGTGCCACCATTTCGGCTTTTATCCCTCGTTCATCTCTAAGCTCTCCAAGCACGCCTTTCTGCTTCCTAGGGATCCTTATGAGGAGATCCTTGCCAAGATTTTAAAAGCAGAGTTCGGTGAAGAAAACCTCGACGCCGTGGACGCGGCGCTCCGCGATTTTAGCGAGGCCATTCGCTACTATACCCCTACGAATTCCGACCAATACGGCGCGCTCCGCGTGGGTCCCGCGCACCCCTTAAACATCGTGCAGAGCATCAAGATTCCCGCCGATGAGGGCGCGATGTTCGGTAACCGCATTTGGTACCCCAAATATCTTGTGAGCAATAACGGACACTGGATGTCCACCGTATCCCCCCTTGCCATTCGTATCCGCGAGGAAGCAAAGTCCTTTGCAAAGATGCTTTCCCTGATGGAAAAGGGCATAGACACGCTTTCCGCCGCCCCCAAGCCCTGCGCTTCGCTTTCCCGCCTTGAGGGACTCGCCCGCTTTATCGCAAATTCTGTCAAAACGGCGATCGCCGCCAAGAAAATGCATCTTCTTGACGTGGAGCTTCAATATACCCCCGACGTCGAAAGACAGGAAGCGATCCTCAACGAAATGGAAACGATCCTCAAAGCAGAGCGCAAAAACGCAGAGGACACGCTCCCGCTTGTCGATGCGGATTCTGCCCTCGGCTTTGAGCCCTCTATGCTCTATATGTGTGACAGATGGCATCTCGAATGGAAGATCCGCCATACCGACTATGTGCTTGGCACCGAGCTTGCCGAGCTGCGTGCCGCCATCGAGGCACACAAAAACCGCCCTCAATGATTTCCGTAGATATCATACAAAAAACTGCCGAGTGCTAAGCACTCGGCAGTTTTAACTTATTGGAGTCATAACGCCTCGGAAGCGGATGCTTCTTGTGCGGTGAAGCCGTATTGCTTCAAGGCTCCTACACCATCCTTGTATTCGATGGCGGCAAAGGAGCAGTTGGGAAGAAGGGAAACGGCGTACGGGGAAATGCCCGTCAATGCCGTGAGCAAAACGCGTACCGTGCCTCCGTGCGTCACGATGGCAACGTCGCCATCGCCGTCGGCGAGAATGGCGT
>JAZSBJ010000106.1:0-18776 GCA_045602305.1 Eubacteriales bacterium
TTTGGGTTGCCCCCTTTTCGGGGGTCAACGAATCGACCTTTGAGCATATGAAGCTGCTCTTTTGGCCGATGCTTTTGTTTGCCGCCGTCGAGCGCCTTTTCTTCCGCGAGCGTGAGGACTTTTGGTGCGTGAAGCTGCGCGGCATTCTTTTGGGGCTTATCCTCATTCCCGTGCTTTTTTACACCTACAACGGTGTCATTGGGAAATCCCCCGACTGGTTGAATATCGCCATTTTCTTCGTGTCTGCGGCGGTAGCGTACTTGTACGAGGCGCGGCTTTTTCAAAGGGAGAGGGTGCGCTTTTGCGCGCCGCGAGCATCGCTTATTCTCCTTTTAATATTTGCGCTTCTCTTCGTACTTTTCACCTTTCAAGCCCCGCGCCTTGCCCTCTTTCTCGACCCCTTGACGGGAACCTACGGAATATAATTTTTGCCGACGGGGGCTTTCCCCGTCGGCTTTTCCTTTTACCCTTGATTTTTTCAAGAAAATGTGGTAAAATTTAAATATATCACTTTAGGAGCATCATTATGAAAAAGGTTTTTGGTTTTTACACTCGCGTTCCCTTGGTCTTGCGAATTCTCGTGGGACTTTTGATCGGTATTCTTTTCGGGCTCTTCGTTAAGGATGTGGAGTTCTTTTCCGTTCTCGGCGATATTTTCGTCGGCGCGCTCAAGGCAATCGCCCCCATTCTCGTGTTCGTGCTTGTGATCTCCTCGCTCGCGCGTGCGGGCGGCGGCATCGGAAAGCGCTTCCGTACCGTGGTTTTCTTTTATATGCTCAGCACCTTCCTCGCAGCAGTTGTCGCTGTGGTTATAAGCTATATTTTCCCCGTTACCATTACCCTCTCGGGCACGGTTGACAACGCCGCCCCCGCGGGACTTTGGGAAGTCATCCGCACCCTGCTTGCGAATATGGTGATGAACCCCATTTCCGCGCTTGCAAGCGGCAATTATATCGGCATTCTCCTTTGGGCGATCGTGCTTGGACTTGCGCTTCGCCTCGGTGCCTCGGACAAGACCAAGGAGCTTCTCTCCGATATTTCCGACGCGGTATCCCGCACCGTGGGTTGGATCATTCAGCTTGCGCCCTTTGGCATTATGGGTCTTGTATACGGCTCCATCAGCGAATACGGACTTGAGATCTTCACCGAGTACGGCAAGCTCTTAGCCCTTCTCGTCGGATGTATGCTGCTCGTTGCCTTGGTCGTTGACCCCTTGATCGCGGGCATTGCGCTCAAGAGAAATCCGTACCCTCTCGTGTTCCGTTGCTTGCGCGAATCGGGCATCACCGCCTTCTTCACGCGTTCGAGCGCGGCGAACATTCCCGTTAATATGGCGCTTTGCGAAAAATTGGGACTGGACCGTGAGCATTACAGCGTTTCCATTCCTCTTGGCGCCACCATCAATATGGACGGTGCCGCCATCACCATCACCGTGATGTCGCTTGCCGCCGCGCATTCGCAGGGCGTTTCGGTCAACATCTTCGTTGCGATCCTGCTCTCCTTCGTAGCGGCCTTGGGCGCGTGCGGTGCATCGGGCGTTGCGGGCGGATCGCTTCTCCTCATTCCGATGGCTTGCTCCTTCCTTGGTATTGATGCAAGCATCGCGATGCAGGTCGTCGCCGTCGGCTTTATCATCGGCGTCGTACAGGACTCCTTGGAAACCGCCATCAACTCCTCGGGTGACGTTCTGTTCTGCGCTACCGCCGAGTATCGCGAATGGATCAAGGAAGGGCGCGAGCTTCCCTTCTAAAGCAAAGAAAAAAAGAGTGCCGATGCGGTGTTTATCACCGCATCGGCATTTGAATTATGGCAGGGTGTGTCCTGCGGCACGGTATATTTCATACCATTCACTACGGGTAAGGGTTACGCCAGCACCCGCAGAAATTTCGCGAATGCGCGAGGGCGTCATCGTGCCTGCAATGATCTGCATATTGGCGGGGTGGCGCAAAATCCACGCCGCGGCGACACCCGTTTTGGTGAGCCCGTATTTTTCACCGATCTCGGCGAACGTTTCATTGAGGGCGGGGTATTTGTCGCTATCGATATATGAGCCCCCGAAGAAGCCGTATTGGAAGGGAGACCACGCTTGAATGGTGATGCCCTTGATGCGCGAGTATTCGAGCAAAGCGCCGTCGTGCATCACGGATTCCTCGTTTTTCATATTGACGTTCATTCCCGACGTGATCATTCCCGCCTCGGTGGGCGAAAACTGGAGCTGGTTGACAAAAAGCGGCTGCTTTACCGCCGTTTTGAGCAGCTCGATCTGCATCATATTGTGGTTGGAAACGCCAAAGTGCCGCACCTTTCCTTGGGATGCGAGCGTGTCAAAGGCTTTTGCGACCTCTTCGGGCTCCATTAAGGTGTCGGGGCGGTGCAAAAGCAAAAAGTCGACGTACTCAACGCCAAGGCGGGAAAGGCTCCCATCCACGGAGCGAAGAATATGCTCCGCTGAGAAATCAAACTGTCCGTCGTGAATGGCGCACTTGGTTTGAATGTACATTTTTTCTCTTGCCCCTGTGTGACGCGCAAGATACGCGCCGAAGATGCGCTCGGATTCGCCCTTGCCGTAGATGTCCGCGTGGTCAAAGAAATTGATGCCGCAGTCAAGTGCCGTTTCCATTACGGCATCCAAGCCCGCGTCGTCAAGGGCGTGCATTCGCATACAGCCGAGCGACACGGCAGACGCATAAACTTCATTTCCGATCAAGATGTTTTTCATTGGTGCACCTCCACTCTTTTTTGCAAAACCTTTGTATCATAAATAAAAATGCTTGCAAGGGCATTTTTATGCCTTGATTCAATGAACGCATCGGGCGCATAGCGTCAAAGACTTGCGTAGCAAGGATTTCTGCTTACATTATACCATATTTTTCCCACAACATCAACAGTTTTTTTAAAACGAAGCGGACGGCAGATTTTTCTGCCGCCTTTTCTGATCATTTTCCTTCCTTCGTCCACGCACGGACGGCGCGCGCACATAGCCCCTCGAGCAATTCTCGCTTTTTGAGCGTACTTTGCCACGCGCTTGGAATCGCGTCGATGCCGTAAAGCGCGCCCGCGAGCGCCCCCACAACGGCGCCGAGGGTGTCGGTGTCCCCACCGAGGTTGACCGCACGAAGGACGCATTCTTGATAGCCGTGCGTCGAAAGCAGGCACCAAAGCGCGGCTTGCAGCGTATCAACGGCATAGCCCGTGCTTCGAACGGCGTCTGCCGAGAGCATTGCGATATGGGCGTCAAGCGCAGGGGAAAGATGGGGATATTCCGCCGTTTCAGAGCATCGCACCCTTGCCCGTTTGAGTGCCGCTACGACCGAATCCTTGCTCGGTGCTTTGAGCAGATCAAAAAGGACGAGAGCGTATATCTCGCTTGCGAGGATCGCCCTTTCGTGCGCGTGCGTGAGGGCGGTGCCCTTTTGCACCAAGGAGAGCATTTCATCTTCTCCAAGCCCCCTTGCCCACGCAAAGAGAACGAACGGATATATCCGCATCAGGGCGCCGTTTCCGTTGTCCATCTCGCCGCGCGGCGCGCAATCCCAAAGGGGGAGCCGTTTTTTGCAATAGTTTTCTATGGCACCTTCACAGGTGATACCAATGTCGAAGACCTCCCCCATCGGGGTATAGGCGCCCTCGTAGCAAAACGCCGCGAAGCGCTCCATAATATCGGTAAAGTCGAGGGTTCCCGTCCCAAGGCTATCCAGTGCGGCAAGCGCCATACTCGTATCGTCCGAGAAGCATCCTGCGGGCAAGGAATAAGTGCCAAAGCCGCGCATATCCGTAACGGGCGAACGGCAAAGCGCTTCCCTTTCGCAAAACTCTACGGGAACGCCCAAGGCGTCACCGACGGCGTGCCCAAGCACGACTGCCCGTATTTTCATTTCCGCTTGCGTCATCGTTTAGTTTTCTCCGTTCAAAAATGCGTTGAGATCCATATCCTCGGGGCGTGCGGCGCGCACGCAACGAATCGCCTCGTTCATTGCGTGATAGTTGCGCGAGATACCCGCGTCGCTTTGCTCATAGTTTGCGGCGCGATCGCGGCGAATGCCGAGGTTTTCCGCCGTGAGGGCGGCGTCGATATTGGCGGCGAGAAAGATAAACTCCCAGCCGTATTTCTCCCTTTGGCGGGTGATCTTTTTGCGGATCTCTGCGCCCGAATAGCGATGGCTGGCGTTTTCCATTCCGTCCGTCGTGATGACAAAGACGGTATGGGCGGGGACGTCCTCGGGGCGCGCGTACTTATGGACGTTTCCAATGTGGTGAATGGCGTCGCCAATGGCGTCAAGGAGTGCCGTGCAGCCACCCACCTGATAGTCTTCCTCGCGCATCGGCTTGATCTTTTCGATGTCGACGCGATCGTAGAGGACCTCGCTTCGTTGGTTAAAGAGAACGGTGGAAACAAACACCCTTCCGTCTAACTTTCGTTGCTTTTCCAAGGTGGCGTTGAAGCCGCCCACGGTGTCCGCTTCAAAGCCTGCCATCGATCCGCTTTTGTCGATAATAAATACAAGCTCGGTAAGATTGTTTTGCATAAGAAAAATCCTCCCTTTGTTTTTTTGTGCCTTTAGTATAGCACAAGCAAAGAGAGGATTGGTCGCTCGGCGGGCGACTTTTAAGAAATAGAGCCGAGAAGCGTTTGATCGTAGTGAAATAGCACCTCGTTAATGGCAAAAACGTCGTATATGCCATTTTCAATGAAGTAGCGCACGATCACGTCAAAGAGGATGCTGCGCGAAAGGGTGAAGCCCACCGTCGCAAGCAACGCTTGCGTTTGTCTGATATTCAGACGCAAGGCAATCGCAAAGGCGAGCACCGTTTGCTTCGAGGGGCGGTAATCCTTTTGTCCCTTGATCTTGGAAAAGGTCCGCTTGTCGACGTTTGCCTTTTTGTAGCACTGAACGTCCGTCATTCCGCTTTGGTCGATGAGGCGGAAGAGGATCTCGCGGAAGCCTGCGTCAAGCCGAAATTGCGGGGGAGCTGTGTCGTAGCAAATTGAGGAAACGGACGCATCCGCGTCGCGTACGCGGCGTGCGCGTTCGATTGAGGGCGCTTCCTCATTGCAGGAAAAGCTCAAAAGCGGCTTGTGATAGGTGGATTCGATGAAATCCTCAATGTCGGAAAAGAGCTTTTGGCTTAGGGCGTAGGATTCCTTATCGTAAACGCAGAGATACACCGTCATCTCGTGTGCAAGCAAAAATTCCGCGATGGTTTGGATCGCAAGGTTTAAGACCTTATCCTTGGGGAAGCCGTAGGTGCCTGAACTGATGAGGGGAAAGGCGACCGTTTCGCACGCAAGGTCGGCGGCGAGCTGTAAAGAAACGAGGTAGGCGGTGCGTAGGGCTTCGTGTTCGCCTTGCTCTCCCCCTTCCCAAACAGGTCCGCGCGTGTGAATGATATGCTTGACGGGCAAGCCATAGCCCGCCGTCCGTTTCGCTTCTCCTCGGGCAAGGGGGGCAAGGGACGCACATTCGCGGTCAAGTTCTTCGCCCGCCGCGGTATGAATGGCGAGGTCCACGCCACTGTACCCGACCATCTTCGTGTTGGTCGTGTTGACGATGGCGTCCACCTGCATTTTCGTAATATCCTGTCGTATGATCTGTAATGGCATAGAAACTCTCCGTATCAAAGATAAACGCACTAGGCGGGGCGAGCGCCGGGGTACCGTTACTCTTTTTTGCCCTCGCGCAAAACACAGCGAATGGCAAAGAGCTGCAAGCGCTTTGGCAATGCGTTAAGAAGAAGCAAAAGCGGGTTGCGATTAATGCTATATGCAAATTTTGGTTTGCTTTTTTCGATAATTTTCAGCGTTTTCCGTGCGAGCTTTTCGGGGGTGATGCTCCGTGCCTCGACGCGTTCTACGATCGCCTTAAAGCGCTCGGCGTTGCAGGGATAGAGTGCCGTATTCTCGCAAAAGCGGTCAAGGGCGGCGGTGGAAACGCCAAGCATTCCCGTTTGGACCGCGCCTGCACGCAAAACGGAAACCGAGATCTCGCGCAGTTGAAGCTCCATACGGAGCGCATAAGCGTACTTATCGAGCGCCGCCTTGGTGACGGCGTAGAGCCCCGTAAAGGGGAGAGGGTCCAGAGGAGCAAGCTCGCTCGTGGTGATGAGGATGCGGCTTCCCCTCGCAAGAAGGGGGAAAAACGCCTTGTTGACGAGATACGCGCCCAAGAGATTGGCGTCGAGAATGGCGCGAAAGCGCTCTTCCGTAATCTCGACGAGCGAATCGAGCATATACACGCCCGCAAAATGCAGAATGGCAAAAAGCGAGTCGGTGCGCGCCATCACTGCGTCAAGGGCTTCCTTTACCCCACACTCGGCGGTGATGTCCGCCGCAATGGGGAAAACGCCGTCCTCGGGCGCGTCTACCCTTTTATCCAAGGCGAAAATGAGGTATCCCCTCTCGCGCAAAGCCTTCGTTGCCGCGCGCCCCATTCCGCCGTAGGCACCCGTGACGAGAACGAATTTTTCCTTTTTCATCGCGCGTTAGAAGCTCTCGTAGACGACCGTTTCCTCAATCGGACGGGTCTTAAAGTGGTATTCGTGCGGTTTTGCGTCCTCGGCAGGATACCCCATCACGAGGAGCGCGACGGGCGTAACATTCTCGGGGATCGCAAAGGCTTCCTTGATTTTGGCGGGATTGAAATGCATCACGAAGCAAGAGCCGACGCCCGCATTATGGGCGGCGAGCATTAAGTGCGTTGCCACGATAACGGCGTCCACGGGTGAAGAGAGCGCGCCGTCGTAGGGGCGGTGCCAGCTTTCGTTTTCGTTATGGCAAACGAGCATTGCCGTAGGGGCGCCGAAGTGCGAGCGCGTGCAAAGACGGAGCTTTTCTATGGAAGCATCCGTGTTGAGGACGAGGATCCTTTGGGGCTGGAAGTTGCACCCCGTAGGGGCGAGATGCCCTGCGCTTAAAATGCGGTCGATGACTTCTCTAGGCAGATGCTCTTGGCGGAAGCTCCTGACCGAGTAGCGCTCTGCAATCAGTTTTTCAAATTCCATACGGTTACTCCGTTTCGTTTAAATTGAGGGAAAAGGGGGATGCAAGGTACCCCTCTTTGTTGTAAAGGTTGTGCGTGGGTGCGTTTTGATAGCCGAGCGTGAAGCGAATGGCACCTGCGGGAATTCTTGCGCGTAGGGTGTCGCCTTGGACGGTGAGATCGGCTGTCACTTGGCTTCCGTCCGCGAGGTGGAAATACGCGTCGCGCGCGGGGGCGGGCGCTCCGTCCTTATCGAGAAAGGCGAGCCCCTCGGCGTGGGTGAGCGTTACCGTCAAAATATTCCCTTCTTTTTGGCAAGAGAAAAATCTCGGACCTGTGTATACAAGGTCGTAGCCGTACTTGGTCGTGAGGATGGCGCGCGCGAGCTTTTCGGCGACGGGATGCTTGTTTGGCGGGTGGACTTCTGCCACCGTGGCAACCTCGGCAAGCGATACGGCGAAAACGCCTCTCTCCGTGCGAGTGGCAGAAAGGATCGCGTCACGCACGGGCGCCCATTCGCCGAGAGGCTTTGGGTCCCAGCCCGCCAAAACGCTATCAAAGGGAGCAAGCTCCACAAGATAAAAGGGCAGGTCCTTGTTCGGGTTATGTGCGCGCCATTCGGCGATGAGCTCGTGCAAATATTTTTTATACTCTTCCCCCTCGCCAAAGCCCGTGTTGCTTTCGCCCTGATACCAAAGCACGGCGGAAAAGGTATAGGAAGCGATGTTCAAATACTTGTTGTAATGGAGCCATTGGTCGTGATTGAAGGGGTATCTTTGGTCGGGATAGCGGGCTTCCCAAAAGGGGACGCCGCTTCTCTTTACCGCCTCGGGCGAGAGCCACGCCTCAATGCGCGACGCGCCTTGATTGCAGGAAACGACGCCCACCGTCACGGAAAGAGCGCGCGAGAGCATCTCCGCGACGAAATAGCCGACGGCGGAAAATTCCTCTTCCGTTTTTCCGTCTGCCGTGTACCAAAAATCGGATGCGGGCTTTGTGATGTCGCTCAAATCTTCGCCAAGCGCGTGCGCTTCGGTATAAAAGCGCATTCTTGCGGACGGATAGAGCGCAAAGGGCTTCTCCGCGTTCTTTAGCATAAATTCCATATTCGACTGTCCTGCCGCAAGAAGCACGATGCCGATGGCGATGTTTTTCGCCTCGTATATCGCATCTCCTGCTCTAACGGTAAGCGTCGCCCCCTCGGCGTAGCGGTCAATGGGGGAAAGGGTGACGGAAAACGCGCCGTTCACGGGCACAAAGGATGCCGTGCTTCTTGTGCCGTCAGGGAGCGCGATCTCTGCTTCGCCCTCGGCATCGCTTTTTCCGTAGATGCAAATGGGAAGCCCTTTGGGGAACACGGCGTTATCGCCGAACAGGGTGGGAAGCACCAAATAGCTCATTGCTTTTTCTCGCTTTTCTTTTAAATCAGTAGCGCTTGAAGAGGGCGCCGAGAGCGCGAAGCGGATGCCCGTTTGCCATATGTACGACGGCGCGGGCGTAGCGCTCCTTCATTCGTCCCTCGCCGCAAATGACGGCGGCACGCAGGGGACAGTCGAGAACGCTCACAAGCATCATTTTATATTGCGGATCGGTGCCGTCGCGCGCGCCGCGGTAGCTTTTGCCGACGAGATGCACGGCGAGCTTGGCAAGCAGGCGCACGGTGAGGGAATGCGCTTTCATCTCAAGCATCGTGTTGTCCATCGTGAAGACGCCGCGTCGGGGCTCGGCTTCCTCGGAAACGGGGGCGCCCATCAGCATTTCCCACTCGTGTCTTTGGGGCTTGCCTGCACAACGCTCGTAAAAGCTCCCCTTTTGCCACGAGGGAACGGAAAGCGTTTCCCCGTCTACGAAAACGGGGTGTTTTAAGCGAATGTCCGACGCAGAGGCGCCGATCTCCACCGTATAAGTGCCCTTGGGCACGCGCCATCCGTCAAGATAGACGGCAAAGGAGCGATCGTCGAGCGTGAAGGATACGCGCTTCTCTTCCCCTGCGGCAAGCGGTACCTTGAGGAAGCCCTTTAACTCGCGCACGGGACGGTAAACGGCATCCCTTGGGGGTGCGATATATAGCTCTACGATCTCGGACGCGTCACGCGCGCCCTCGTTTTTTACGGTAAGGGAAACGGTGCGTTCGTCGACTTCAATGTCCTTATAGGAAAAATGCGTATAGGAAAGCCCGTATCCAAAGGGATACCGCACGCGAACGCCCGCCGTTTCATAATAGCGGTAGCCGACGTAAATGCCTTCCCTATATTCGGGGGTCTTTGTGCCAAAGGTGTCAAGCGTGGGAAGATCCAAAGAGGAGATGGGCCAGCTTTCGGCGAGCTTGCCCGAGGGGGACACATCGCCAAGGAGCAGTCTTGCCGCCGCTTCGCCGCCCGCTTGCCCCGGGAGTCCCATATAAAGAATGGCGGAAACCTCGTCTGCCCAAGGCAGCTCCATCACACCCCCGCCAAACAAAAGGACGACGGTATTGGGGTTTGCCCGCGCCACCGCCGTAACGAGGCGGTCGTAGCCCTCAGGCAAGGAAAGATGCGCGCGGTCAAAGGCTTCGGATTCGTAGCTTGCGGGGAGTCCGACACAAACGACGGGAACGCGCACCGTTTTGGCAAGCGATACGGCGTCGGCGAGGTCGGCGTCCGTTACCTCGCCCAAAACGCTTGAGCAAGCGAGAAAGGGGACGGTGGGAAGCGCGTCGGTAAGGGAAACGAGGCGTGTAGGAAGAATGCGGCTGCTGCCACAGCCCTGATAGCGCATCTCCTTTGCCATATGCCCGATAAGACAGATGTCCTCACGCGCCACGGGCAAAACGCCGTTTTCGTTTTTCAAAAGGACAGCACTCGCCTCTGCAATCTCACGCGCAAGCGCGTGATGGGCGTCAAGATCCACGCTCGCATATAGCGGACGTTCCTTTTTTACCAAGCGCATAATGCGGGCGACCGAGGCGTCAAGGTCCTCAAGCGAGAGCTTGCCCGTTTTGAGCGCCCGTTTGGTAGCACACTCCATATAGCGCTCCCCGCCGGGCATATTGAGGTCACACCCCGCGGAAAACGCCCCGATGCGGTCGGAAAGGGCGCCCCAATCGGTGACGACGGTGCCGTCGAAGCCCCATTCGCCGCGCAAAATATCGGTGAGAAGCATTTTGTTTTCGGCGGCGTAAACGCCGTTGATGCGGTTGTAGGCACACATCACGGTTTCGGGCTTGCCTTCCTTTACGGCAATCTCAAAGGGCGTAAGATAGATCTCGCGCATCGTACGCATATCGACACGGCTGTCGCCGTTTTGTCTTTTATACTCTTGATTGTTGAGGGCAAAGTGCTTTAGCGACGAGCCGACGCCCGTTTTTTGCTGACCGCGGACAAACGCCGCCGCCATCTTGCCCGAAAGATAGGGGTCCTCGGAAAAATACTCAAAGCATCTGCCGCCGCGGGGGTCGCGCTTGATATTACAGCCGGGGCCAAGCACAACGGAAACGCCCAAGGCGAGCGCTTCCTTTCCGATTGCCTCGCCTTCCTTGGCAGCAAGGGTAACGTCCCAAGACGAGCCCACGGAAACGGCGGTGGGAAAGCAGGTGGCGGGGTGGGATACGTTGAGTCCGAGCATATCCGTTTCATCGCTTTGACAGCGCACGCCGTGCGGTCCGTCCGACATACGGATCGAGGGCACGCCAAGCGCGGGAATCGCCTTGGTGTTCCAAAAATCCGCGCCCGAGCAAAAGGATATTTTTTGCTCTGCCGTCATTTTCGCTAAAAGCTCCTTCACAACCTTTTCCCCCATTTTTATTTTCGTTTATAGTATATCAAAAAGCAAAAACGATTGCAAGGCTTTCTTTTTTCTTTTTCGTTGACAAGCGACATCTTTTGCGGTATAATGAAAAAAACGCGTATAGCACCTTGCATCCGCGCGCAAATTAGTATCAAAAAGGACCAAAGGAGTGCCTTTATGAAAATCGCATTTTTTGACGCCAAGCCCTACGATATGCCCTCGTTTGAGAAGTATACCGAGATGGGCGGTGTTTCGGTAAAATATTTTGAAACACGCTTGAACGAGGACACGGTGGAGCTGTGCCAGGGCGCCGATGCCGTCTGTGTATTCGTGAACGATACGGTGAACGCCGCCGTCATCGACCGTCTTTGTGCGCTCGGCGTGCGCGCCATCGCGCTTCGCTGTGCGGGCTTTAACAACGTGGACGTGAAGCACGCCAAGGGGAAAATTGCCGTTGTGCGCGTGCCCGCCTACTCACCCTACGCCGTTGCGGAGCATACGATGGCTCTGCTTCTCACATCCATACGCCGCATTCACAAGGCGTACATTCGCTCCCGCGATTTCAACTTCAGCTTGAACGGGCTGACGGGCTTTGATCTGCACGGAAAAACGGTGGGCATCATCGGTACGGGACGCATCGGGCGCGCCTTCGCACAGATCTGCCTTGGCTTTGGAATGCACGTTTTGGCGTATGACAAATACCCCGACGCGGCACTTGCCTCGCACGGGGACGTGCGCTACGTGTCGATGGACGAGCTGCTTTCCAAAAGTGAGATCATCTCCTTGCACTGCCCCTTGATGGAAGATACCTATCACCTCATTGACGAGGAAGCGCTCGCAAAGTGCCGTGCAGGCGTCGTGCTTCTCAATACCTCGCGCGGTGCGCTCGTGGACGCCGAGGCGCTCCTTGCCGCCATTAAAGCGCGCAGGGTGGGTGCCGCCTGCCTTGACGTGTACGAGGAAGAGGGCGACCTCTTTTTCGAGGACAACTCGGGGCATATTTTGGAAGACGACACCCTCGCGCGCCTCATTTCGATGCCAAACGTGATCGTTACCTCGCACCAAGCCTTTTTGACGAACGAGGCGCTTGAGAACATCGCGCAAACGACCGTCGAAAACCTCATCGCGCTCTTTGATACGGGAAAGTGCGAAAACGAGGTCCACGCCAACTAAAATTAAATCGCCCTGCGTAAAACCGCAGGGCGTTTTTGCTAATGATTATTTACATTTTGTCGGCAAGTGTCGCTTGCTTTTTCCATTTTCCGCGCAGAAAATAGATGGCACCGGGGATGGCGCAGCCATAGGCGGCAAGCCCGTAGCCAAGCACGAAGCCGTAGAAGCCCCACGAGAACACAAGACCGAAAAGAACGCTAAAGCCGATACGAAGCACGACGCCGTCAAGGAGCGAAAGCACAAGACCGAGCTTTGCGTTGCCGATGCCCTGAATGAACGCACCGCTGCCGCGCATCACGGCGAGCGCGGGGAACATCCAAAGGATAGCGGCGATAAAGGTGTCTGCCATATCGTGGACGAGGGGATCGTCCGAGAACATACGGAAGAGCGCTTCCCCAAAAATGAGATATACGACGAAGATGATGACGGTAAAGACGGCGGAATAGAGCCAAGTCCAATGCACCACGCGCTCGGCGCGCGTTCTTTCCTTGGCGGCGATGTTTTGGCTGATCATCGGCATTGCGGCGTATTGAAGTCCTTGCGAGATCTTGTTGAAGATGTCGTCGATGCGGACGCCGACACCGAAGGCGGCGGACTCTACGAGCCCAACGCTATTGATGAGAGCGTTGACGAAGAGCATTGAGAGATTGATACAGCCCGATTGGATCGCCATAGGAAGCCCAAGGCTAAAGATCATTCCCGCGTAATGGGGGTTCAGGCGGAAGCTCGCCCATTTAAAATCAAAGCCAAACGCCTCGCGTCTGCGATAGAGATAGCAAAGAGAGAACAAAAAGGAAACGGCTTGCCCAATGATGGTAGCGTATGCCGCGCCCGCAACGCCGAAGCCCCAAACGCCCGTAAAAAGAATGTCCAAAACGAGGTTAACGAGGGTTGCGATACCGATAAAGAGGAAAGGGCTTTTAGAGTCGCCCATTCCGCGAAGCACGGCGGAAACCATATTGTAGCCCGCGGTGAAAATGAGTCCCGCGCCGCAAATGACGAGATAGGAGAGCGCGCCGGCGTGGGCTTCATCGGGAATGTTGATCCAAGAAAGAATGGGGCGCGACAGAAGAAGCACCGCCACCGAAAGGAGCGCGCCGATGAGCAAAATGGTGGTAAAGAGCGTGCCGATGATGCTGTTTTGCTCACGCTTTTTGCCCGCACCCATCGCTTGGGAAACGAGGACCTGTCCCGCGTTGGAGAAGCCAAGGCAGATCATCGTGACAAAGTTTAAAATCTGACTGCTTTGGGAAACGGCAGAAAGCCCCGCCGTGCCGACGAATTTTCCCACGATAACCATATCGACCGTGGAATATAAGACCTGCAAGGCATTGGATGCCATAAAGGGGAGCGTAAAAAGGAGAAGCTGCTTTGGGATCTTCCCCGTTGTGAAATTCTTAGAAAGCGCCATAAAAATTCCTTCGTTTTCATTTGTCTACGCAAACAATTATACCGCGTTTTTCCCCGCTTGTCAAGCAAAAAGCGCACGGAAGATTCCGTGCGCTTTGCTTTCTTTATTCGAAATCGACCGAGAAATCCTCATCCCAAGGATACTTGATCGCGATGACCTCGCCGCCGCGCTTGATGGACTCCTCGGCGTAGATGCCGGGAAGCGTCATCTCAAGTCCTGCCTTGAGGTCGATGGGGGCGGGCTCACCTGCGAGAAGCGCCTTAAAGAAGTGGTCGAAGAGCGCGTAGTCCATACCGCCGTGCCCTGCATTCTGTGCCTTTTCGTCGTTGGCGTACTCGGGGGGCATAAATTCACCGCCGATCTCTTGGAGAGAGGTATCGGGGGAGAGCATCGAATTGTAGCGAATGACGGCGACGCCCTTGCGATCCATACGCTCCATATAGCCCTCGGTACCGAAAACGCGGTAGTTGTGGTGACCGATCTTAGCACGGCATCTGCCGTTGCGAAGGAGGCGGACGACGACGCCCGAATCGGTTTGGAACTGGGCGCACTGCATATCGTCCTTCTTGATACCGTCGTTGCCGTCGCTGCTACCAAAGGCGGTGGTGTTATCGGCAGCGTGCATACCCGTGCCGAATGCGGAAACCTTGCGAAGCGGCTCGTCAAGAATGGCGAGAAGCGGACCGAGCGAGTGAGTGCAATAGCGAATGGGGCAAAGCAGGCGACGCCAGTTGCCATTTTCGTTGAGATGCACTCTCTCCTTGGATGCGGGAAGGCTCCAATGGATATACTCCGCTTCCATATAATAGGGATTGCCGAGAAGCCCGTCGCGATGGAAATCGCGCAGAAGCACGGCAAACTTTTGTTCATTGGGGTTGGCACCCGTACCGATGGTCGCCTTGGAAGCCTTTGCAACCTCCCAGATCTCCTTTGCCTCGGCAAGAGATGCAACGTTGGGGATATCCGAGAATACGTGAATGTTCTTCTTCAACGCCTTGCAGCAGAACTCTGCGTGAATGTCGGCACCCGTTTCCACCACCACAAGGTCAAGTCCCGCCTCATCGAGCATCTTGTCGTAATCCTCATAGAAGGTTACGTCGGGGAACATCTCGGAGAGAGGCTTATCCGAAAGCCACTGCGTTTCGTAGAAATTGCGGGGAAGAATGTCACACGCGGCAGTGGGAATGACACAGTCAAACTGCGCCGCAAGCTTGAACATCTCTCTTCCTCTGTGACCAAGACCTACTACGCCAAGACGAATTTTTTCCATAACGAGATCTCCTTTTTAAAAGCCGATCTTACGAATTCGGCTCGTATTTTTTCATATAGATCAAGGGAGTTTCTCCCTTTACCCGCTTGAAAACCTTTGAGAAATAAAGCGCGTCGTAATACCCGCACACCTCTGCGATCTCGCGGACGCTTCGCATACCGCTTTCCATACACTTGACGGCGTAGTCGATGCGCAGCTCGGTGAGGTAAACGTTGAAATTGAGCCCCATATTTTTCTTAAAAAGATGGGATAAGTATTTTTCCGTGTAGGAAAAGATATCCGCGATCTTACGCAAGGAAAGGTCGGGGTCGTTAAAATGGTTTTTGATGTAGGAAAGCATACTGTCAAAAACCGTTTTGGATTTATCGGGCACGTCAACGCCGTTTTGCTCGGCGCGCAGGAAGGACATCGTGTAAAGAAGCACGCTCTCGGTCAAGATGGCGGCGTTCTCGTGCACGACGCGGCGGATGCAGTTTTGCCAAAATTCGATCAGCCACTCAAAGCCGTAAAGCACGGGGACGTCCGCATCCGAACGAAAAAGCTCGTAAAGACTTGCGGCGCGTGCGCCTGTAAAGGTGATGTACATATAGGCGAACTCTTCATCCCCGTCAATGGTGTATTTCACCGAGGGGGGAACGAGCGCCAAAGCACCGCGACGAAGCGAGTAGGTGTGTCCCTCAATATGCATCTGCGCGTTTCCACGCGTGATGAGCTTTAAGGAGTACGTTGCGTGGTGAAAGGGCTGCTTGAGCTTCAAAAACTCTGTTTCATAAACGAAATAGACCGTTTCAAGTCCGCGGTTTTCCGTTTTTGCGGGAATAAATCGGCAAATGCTGTTCATATCCTTCTCCCTTTGACGTGAAAGGCGAAAGCGCCCGCGTGGCGCACCTGCTACTCTCTTGCTCATTGTAGCATATGATCTTCCAAAAAACAAGATATTTCGGTTTTTTTGAATAAAAAAAGGGGATTTTTACATAAAAGTCCATATATAAGGGAATCTTTTACACAGAGAAAAAAGAAGCCGAGCCTAAAACAGACTCGGTTTCCTATTCTTTTTCAATTGCTTTTCTCAGTTTTTCCCCGACGAACGGCGGGCAAAAAGTCTTTTGAGCCTTGCACAAAGTCCCTTTGCGGGCGTTGCGTGGTTCAAAACGGCACCGAGGACGGTGCATCCCTTGGAACGCAGGTCGTCAACGACCTTTTGTGCTTGGCGCGTGCGCGTTTCGTCCGCCTTTAAGACGACCACCGTGCCGTCACACAAGGGGGAGATCGCGATACAGTCTACGACCATACCAAGCGGGGGCGTATCGATAAGAACAACATCGTAGGCTTCCCTTGCAAAGGCGAGAAGCTCGTTCATTTTGGGGGAATTCAAAAGCTCTATGGGGTTAGGGGGAAATCTTCCCGCAAAGACGAGGTCAAGCGTAGGGTATTGCGTTTTATAGATGACGCTTTCTCTGTCCGCTTGGGCGGAAAGATAGGCGCTGAGCCCCATCTCAATGGGTTCCTGAACGCGAGTAGCCAAGGTGCTTTTTCTCAAATCGGCGTCGATCAAAAGCACGCGCTTTCCAAGCTCGGCAAAGCTTTTCGCAAGCGCAAGGACGACGGTGCTTTTTCCCTCTCCCATCGTGCAGCCCGTAAAGGCGACGACCTTAACGCCCGTGGCGCTGAAGAGGATATTGGTGCGGAGCGTTGCATACGCTTCCTTCATAAAAAAGTTTTGCTTTTTCTCGTCCGTGATCTTAACAGTCTTCATCGTTGCCTCCGTTTCCGTCCTCGCACGCCGCGTAGTATCCGCCCTGCTTTTTTCCGCGCTTCATTTCCTCAGCGTTGGGAATTTCGGCAAGCAGGCAAAGAGCAAGTGCTTCTACTTCCTTTTCCGTGTGGATACGGTCATCGAGAAGCGTTTGCAGAAGAAACGCAAGATAAACGCCCACCACGACCAAGAAGGTCGCAACGAGAACGTAGGGACGAATGGGGGAGTTGGCTGCTGCCTCGGGAAGCTCGGCAGAGTTGACCAGCTTTACGTCGTGGGAGCAGAACTTGCTGATCTTGTCCTGCGCGACGGCGAGCATCTCATTCGAAAGGCGGTAGGAAAGCTCAGGGTCTTGCGAGGTAATGCTGATATTCAAGATACGGGATTTGTTCTTAGAGTTTTCCGCAACGGTAATTTCAATGCCCTTGATCTCTTCATCGGAAAGCCCTAAACGCTTGCCAAGCTCCGTCTTGGTTTCCTTGCCCTCTATGATCTGCTTACAGTCTACAATAAGATTGAGAGCGAGGTTATAGGTATTGATGTCGTTGCTGGGCTCTCCCGCCAGGTTTTGGTAGGATTCGTTGATGATATAAACGTCCGTTTTCGCCGTATATTCAGGCGTATACGAGGCAACCGAAATCGTAGTCGTTAAGGCTGCCGTGATCAGTCCTGCCAGCAAAATGAACCAAAAGCCGCGGCGAAGCGCAGTCCAAAGTCCCAACAGCGATACAGTAAGTTCTCTTTCTTCTCTTTCCACGAGCTGCTCCTTTCATAAAGCCGAGCGATACGCGCAAACCCGCGCGCACCAAGAAAGCATAGTGCTTTATTCCAAACAAAATTCAAGCACCGTCAAAGGAAATCGCACTCTCCTTTTGCGGCAGAGGCACTCCAAACGGCGCTGATGTGATGCTTTATCGCACAGTTAGTATACCACAAAAAGGAGAAATATTCAAGGCTTTTTCCAAAAATTATACAAAAAGCGCAAAATTAGTCCAAAACGAAGCACGGCAGAAGATGAAAAAACTCCGTTTTTACGGAGTTTTTTTCGGTTCTTGTACGCTTTGGCACCGCGCAAACACCTCGTCTGCCGTGCGTGCAATGGCGCGCGCCTCGTCCTCTTTGACGGAGCGAAGACGGCTGCGTCTTGGAAGTCCCCAAATATCAAAGATGCGGGGACCGAGCCACTCGTTTTTCTTCGTTTCGGTAAAAACGCCCGCAAGCAAGGAAAGGGACGCGCGGCGCGGTCGCATAAAGATAACGCGCATCGGGTATTTGATGAGCGCGTAGATCACCTTTGGATAGTGCGCCGTGATGCCCGTTGCAGTGATGCCGGGGTGAGTAACGGCAAGCGTCGCTTTCCTTTCTTCTTGAAAGAGCGCGTAAAGGGAAAACATCAAATATCGCTTGGCGTTGCCGTATACGAGTGACGCTCTCCCTCTCGTGTGAAAATCAATATCCGCTTCGTCCGTTTTGGAATAGCGGTGAGCAATGCTTCCCACAACCACGACGTGTCCCTCGCGCGCACGGAGCGCGGGAAGCAGAGAACGGATGATGTAGTAGGGAGAGGCGAAGTTGATTTGAAAAACGTTGTCGTAGCCCGTCGTGCAAGTCTTGCGCGGAATGCTGTACGCGCCCGCGTTATGGATAAAGACGTCGGGTGGGGACGCAAGGAGCGCGTCGGTTGCCCGTTTGACGCTCTCCATATCCGCAAGGTCAAGCGGAATGCACGCGACGCTCGCCGTCGGCACGAGAGATAAAAGCCGTTCTCGGTTTCCTTCCGAGCGCGAGGGGTTGCGGTCAAGCAACAGAAGCGATGCCCCAAGGCGCAAAAGATGCTCCGAAAGGGCAAGACCGAGTCCGCCCGTGCTTCCCGTTATGGCGACCGTTTTTCCCGCCAGCGTGTGGGTGTTTTTTTGAATCCATTGCTTTAAAGTCACGGCGTCATCTCCTCTAAAAGCGCGTCGAGTGCCGAGGATAAGCGCGCCATTTTGTCTTTAAAGCTCCCCGCGTTATCAATGACGGTGTGGCGCGGATGGCGCGACCACGCCGATAGAAGTCTTTGATCCACGGCGCGCGCTTCTTCGGCGCTTTCGGTCCTTGCGGGATTGTTTTTCACGGTATAAAAGGCTTCCGCCCCCAAAGCGGCGGTGGTTAGATGAAAGACTGCGTCGTACCTTGCAAGATACTCGTCCACCGTTTCTCCCCTAGAAGCGAGGCAAGCGGCGAACTCTTCCTCTGTCATATACGCGCGGTTATCGAGAAGCCCGCGATCGCAAACGAGCAAGGTTTTCTCCCCCGCCATCGTACCCGCGGCGGAAAGGAAGAGGTCTTCCTTGTATTTTTGCAAGGCGATCTGAAAGCCTTGGTAGGTGGCGTTGGTAGCGCAGGTCCAAGGAGCAACGCCGCCCGAGATCAGCTCGGTTG
>JAZSBJ010000107.1:0-4329 GCA_045602305.1 Eubacteriales bacterium
CGGGTTCTTGCCTTCCAAAACCGAGTTCGTACTATTCTCTCTTGCCTAAGGAGAAAGAAACTATGTTGCACATTGTAGCAGACTCTTACGGATGCAGTACCGAAAGACTTGACAACCTAAAGGACGTTTACGAGGTGATCAACCGCGTAGTCAACGATATGGGTCTGAAGGCAATTATGCCCCCTCAGCTCATTCCCTATTATTACTGCACCGATCCCGATGACGTTGGCATCAGCGCCTTTATTCTTCTCAAGGGTGGACACTTTACCATCCACACCTTCCCGAAGTACGGCTGCTATTTTGCCGACCTCGTTTACGACGGCTTTATCGCAAAGGAAAAGCTCGAGCCCCTCTTAGAGCGTGAATTCCCCTGCGATTCGCTTCACATCAAGACCATCCACCGCGACCGCTTTGACGGCGACGACATTAAGGACGCATATGAGCTTGCCGACTTCGGTCCGCACTATATGATCTCTGCAAAGCCCGACCACGTGCCGACGCTTGAGGAGTATATGCAGATCCTTGACAATATGCCCGAAAAGGTGGGTATGCATCCCATCACCCGTCCTTGCGTGCTTCACGACACCATTCGCAACCCGAAGTATCTTTCGGGCATTGCCGTGATCGCGGAGAGCCATATTGCGATGCACTACTCTTATGAAACGGGAGAGGTCTTAATGGACATTTTCTCCTGCAAGACGGTGGACGAAAAGAAGTACGCCAAGGCAATGGCGGATATGTTCGGCACCGACTACCGTGACGTGCTGATCCGTCGCGGCAGAAGAAACAAGCAGAGAAAGGACACCCAGCAGTCCCGCTATGAATCGCACAAGGGCTGGCAGGATGTCATTATCGATGTTGAAGACTAAACGGCTTTCGTGACCTTGTCACCGAAATTTACCGTATTTTTTACTATACTGTAATTGAAAGCCCCTTATACGACTGACGGAACTGCGGAGCACCGCAAGGGAGTATAAGGTTATGTAATGCCGACCGTCTGGGCACTTTGACAGAAAAGGAGAAATCTCTATGAAGCATAAGAACTGGGAAGATTTCAAGGCGGGAAAATGGCAAGAAGAGATCGACGTCCGCGACTTTATCCAAAAGAACTACGCCCCCTTTGAGGGCGCTGCCGACTTTTTGGCAGGTCCCACCGCACGCACCAAGGAGATGATGAAAAAAGTCCAAGCTCTTTTCACCATTGAACGCCAGCAGGGCGGCGTGCTTGACATTGACACCGCGACCGTTTCCTCACTCACCAGCTTTTCCCCCGGATACGTAGACAAGAAAAACGAGCTGATCGTTGGGCTTCAGACCAACCGCCCCTTAAAGCGGACGGTCAACCCCTTTGGCGGTATGCGTATGGTGAAGAACGCGTGCGAGGCGTACGGCTACAAGCTCAGCCCTAAGGTGGAAGAGGAATTCCGCTTCCGCACCACGCACAACGACGGCGTATTCCGTGCCTACACGGATGAGATGCGCGCGGCGCGCAAGTGCCACGTCATCACGGGACTGCCCGATGCTTACGGCAGAGGACGCATCATCGGCGACTATCGCCGCGTGGCACTCTACGGTCTTGACCACATCATCGCCGAAAAGCAGCGCGATAAGGCTGCCCTTGCCGCAGGTCACTTTGACGACGACACCATCCGTCTTGACGAGGAGCTGTTTAAGCAGATCTCTTTCCTTGGCTACCTAAAGGAAATGGCGGCGATGTACGGATACGACATCAGCGGGCCCGCAAAGGACGCGAAAGAGGCCATTCAGTGGACGTATTTTGCGTATCTTGGCGCCATCAAGGAGCAAAACGGCGCGGCAATGTCGCTTGGCCGTGTTTCCACCTTCTTCGACATTTATATCGAACGCGACATCAAGAGAGGCGTTTTGACAGAGGAATCGGCACAGGAGCTGATCGATGACTTTGTGATCAAGCTCCGTCTTGCGCGCCATCTGCGCACCCCCGAATACAACGAGCTGTTTGGCGGTGACCCGATGTGGATCACCGAGGCGGTGGGCGGTATGGGCGAGGACGGAAGAACGCTCGTCACGAAATCGAGCTTCCGTATGCTCAACACCCTCTACACGCTTGGTCCCTCTCCCGAGCCCAACCTCACGGTGCTTTGGTCGAACGACCTACCCGCACCCTTTAAGGCGTTTTGCGCCAAGGTGTCTATCGACACCGACTCGATCCAATACGAGAACGACGACGTGATGCGTCCCATCTACGGCGACGATTATGCCATCGCTTGCTGTGTTTCGGCAATGAAGCTCGGCAAGCAGATGCAGTTCTTCGGCGCGAGATGCAATCTTGCGAAGCTGATGCTCATTGCCCTCAACGGCGGCTTTGACACCACGAGCGGGCTCCGTATCGGACCGCAGATGCCCGTGCTTGCGGACGAGGTTTTGGATTACGACGCCTTCGTTGCACGCTTTGATATTTATCTTGCGTGGCTCTCGAAGCTGTACGTCAACACGATGAACCTCATCCACTTTATGCACGACAAATACGCATACGAAAAGGTCCAAATGGGTCTTCACGACACGAACGTTGAGCGCTTGATGGCGTTTGGCATTGCGGGACTTTCCGTGGTTGCCGACTCCTTCAGTGCGGTGAAATACGCACGCGTGAAGCCCGTCCGTAACGAGGAAGGCTATATCGTCGACTTTGTCACCGAGGGCGAGTTCCCCAAATTCGGCAACGACGACGACCGCGTCGACCTCATTGCCAAGGAGCTGACGCACAAGACCATCACCGAGCTTAGAAAGACGCCCACCTACCGCAATGCGGTGCATACCCTTTCCGTGCTTACCATCACCTCAAACGTGATGTACGGCAAGCACACGGGTGCAACGCCCGACGGACGCCACGCAACGGCGGCATTTGCGCCGGGTGCCAACCCGATGCACAACCGCGAGGAAAACGGCGCGCTCGCATCGCTCAACTCGGTGGCAAAGCTCAGCTACGACGATTGCCGCGACGGCATTTCCAACACCTTCTCTATCACGCCCGAGGCGCTCGGCAGAACGCTCGACGAGCGTATAGATAATCTCGTTTCTATTCTCGACGGCTACTTCAAAAAGCGCGCGCACCATATCAACGTAAACGTGCTGAACCGTGCAACGCTTCTTGCGGCGTACGAGGACCCTGAGGCGTACCCCAACCTTACCATTCGCGTTTCGGGCTATGCGGTAAACTTCCACAAGCTCTCGAGAGAGCAGCAAAGAGAGGTCATCAGCCGTACCTTCCACGAGGTTATGTGATATGGAAGACGGAGCGACGCTCGGTCGCGTTCATTCCATACAGTCGCTCGGTACCCTGGACGGACCCGGGGTGCGCTTTACCGTGTTTATGCAGGGGTGTCCCTTGCGGTGCGCTTGCTGCCACAATCCCGACACTTGGGACGCGGCGGGCGGCACGCTTTACACGCCCGAGGCGCTCTCCAAAAAGGCACTCCGCTTTGAGGAGTATTTTGGAGAAAAGGGCGGGGTGACCGTATCGGGGGGAGAGCCTTTGCTCCAAGCCCCCTTTGTGACGGCGTTTTTTACCCTCTGCAAGCAAGCGGGACTCAACACCTGCCTTGATACCGCAGGATGCTTTCTTGACGGGAATACGGACGCACTTCTCTCGGTGACCGACCGCGTGCTGCTGGACATCAAGTACCCTACCGATACGCTTTATCGCGAATACGTGGGCTGTGCGCTTGAGGCACCGCTTGCCTTTCTTTCCCGTTTGGAAGAAAGGGGGATCGCCACCACGCTTCGCTCGGTCATCATTCCCTCGTATAACGATACGGAAGCGCATCTTGCGTTTTTAGAAGCGCTCATTAAGCAACACGGCTGTGTTGACGCGGTGGAGCTTTTACCCTTTCGCAAGCTATGCACCGTCAAGTACGAAGCGATGGGAATCCCTTTCCGCTTCGGCGAGATCCCAGAGGCTTCCGCCGATGAAGTAAAAAGGATGCAAGCGCGCATTGAACAAGCGCTTTAACGCAAGCCCCGTGCAAATGCACGGGGCTTTTTTTACTGCACTTCCCTCTTGACTTTCTTCTTTATTTATGATATACTCTTTTTTGAAATTGAAATTGGTTTTCGTTTTCGTTTTAAGAAAGGACAAGCTATGGACGAAAAAAAGGGGCGCGGCGATTATAAAACGCGCGCATATTTTCTCATCAAGGACGTCTTACTTGCAAGAGAGGGCACGCATCTGCGTGCGG
Source organism: Eubacteriales bacterium (assembly GCA_045602305.1). Lineage (GTDB taxonomy): Bacteria > Bacillota > Clostridia > Oscillospirales > CAG-272 > UBA1740. The sequence goes on from JAZSBJ010000107.1 coordinate 4,215, forward strand.
ATGAGATCTACGACATATTAAAGGAGCAGGGTGAGCGCATCGGACTTACCACCGTTTACCGTCAGCTTGCGCGTCTTGCGGACGAGGGCTTTGCCTTAAAAACGTCGACCGAGGG
>JAZSBJ010000108.1:0-6091 GCA_045602305.1 Eubacteriales bacterium
CGGAAGCATGCAGTGTATTATGAACGGACGAAACAAAACGGTTACGTTCAGCACCATTCTTTTGCTTGCCAAGGGATTTGGCATCTCACACATTGAATTTTTAAGTGACGAGATCTTTTCTTCCCCCGACCTTGAAATAGAATAAAACCCGCTTCTATCGAAGCGGGTGTTTTTTATTTGAAATTGACAAGGCAAAGCCCAAGAACGCCGAGGAAAAGTCCGAGGAGATTTTTGCGTGTCAGCCTTTCCTTAAAGACGAGCACGGAGCCAAGGGAAACGAGAATGATGCCGCTTCCGTTAAAGAGAGGAAATAGGATGACCGAGGGAACAGCGCCCGCGAGAGAGGTCATCACAAGGCTGATCACGCACAGAGAAACGGCACTGCCGACGGCGCAAAGTGCGGTGCTTTTGCGGAAATGCTTTTCTTCCTTGCGTCCGCGAACGGTAAGCGGGGAGAGCAAAAGAAAGGCAAGGAGAAAGGAGTAGAGGTTGTAAGCGGAAACGCTTTCTCCCACAAAATAAAGCCCCATTAACTTTTGGGCGACCATCACGCCGCCGCTTGTGAGAAAGACGGCAACGCCGCACAAAACGCCGACGGCGTCCTTCTTTCCCTGTTTCTTGTCGCCGCCCTTTAAGAAGACGGCGGAGAGGACGGTAAAGAGGATACCGATAAAGGCAAGAAGCCCCAGCTTTTCCTTCCAAAAGAAGTGCCCAATTAAGCAAGGAACGAGCATTCCCGCAGAGTGACAAAGCGTCATAAAGGCGACGGACGTGCGGGCGTAACCTGTTAAGATCACCGACTTGCTGACGGCATAAAAAGCGCCGCACGCGCACCCGCACAAAAGCGCACCGAGCCCAAAGCGTTCTCCGCCGTCGAGGAGAAAAAAGGGCAAGAGGATCGCGCTACCGACGAGGAATTTGAGCGCGTTATAAAGAAACTGTGCGCGGCGTCCGTCGCGGGACGCAAATTTATCGCAAAAGGAATTGGTGACGTATAGGGGAAGGCACGCGAGGATCATTATAATTTCTTTCATTTTTATTCACCTCAAAGAGAAAGAACGACGTCTTTTTTGCCGTCCTTGCAAAGTGCGACCGTTTGGGTGACGGTTTTCCCGTTTGCAGTAATCTCTACCGTGTACGTGCCGTAGAAGGCGCGAGTGCAGAGCTTGCCGTCCGTGTCTGTTTCGCCCTCGCATTCGGTGTGCCATACGCGATTGATCAGGTGATCTAAGCGATCGTAGGCAGGCTTTTTAGAAAGGTCGAAGCGCAAAAGCCCCCCGTGATAATAGTTCTCTCCCTGCGTCATATTGCCCTGTGATGCGGCAATGACGGCGGGATCGGGGTCCCAAACGTGACAGTATCCGTCCACGAGATTCCAATAAATGATCTGCTCGACGGCGGGATGCGAGAACCAGATGGAATAAAGATATTCGAGAATATCGGCTTGGATCTCCTCGTCCTCGCTTTCCCACGAATACGAGGGAACGGTGATCTCGGTGATGTGCAGGGGGACACCAAAGCGCGCAAAGAGATCCATATGGGAAAAGAGGCTGTCGGGATCGTAGTAGGGACGCGTTTTTTCGTACTCCTTTTCCCGTTCGTTGAACATATGGAACTGCATTCCGACGGCGTCAATGCGCGCGCCCTTTAGCATAGCGGCTTCGATATACGAATAGTACGCCGAAGAGGTGCGCGGGCGCATTCCCCACGCCATATCGGTTGCTTCGTTGATGACGAGCTGATTGTGGGAAAAATATTTTTCTGCCGTCTTGAAGCACCAAGCGACGTAGTCAGCGTCATCGTAAAAGGCAGTTCTTCCCTTTTCCCAAAGCATTTCGTTCGTAAGCTCGATGGTGGGAATTTTATGGGCATAACGCGCCGCAATTTCGGCAAAGCGTGCTTCTAATGCCGCCTTGGTCGTTTCCACATCTGCGCCGTAGAGCCATTTGGGGAAAAACTGCTCGTAGGCGAGGGCGTGCTCCCGCGGCTCGATGCCGTGCTTTTCGCAGAATTCCATACAAAGATCGGGGGCGGGGCGGCGATAAACGCGCGCGCTGTCCTTCGCGTAGCGCGGCTTGCCCCGTTCGGGCTCAAGGGCATCCCAATAAAAAGGGAGCGTTGCCATATTAAAGAGAGCCGCAAAGCGGTTTTTATAGCACTCGTTTTTTTCGGGTGTTTCAAGCTCGTCGAGCATAAAAAGATTCGCACCAAAGCGGAACGCGTGCGTTTTCTGGGTCAGCTTTACCTTGGCGTTTTTGATGGGCGCGCCCAAGGCATCCGTCACACAAATGGAAAAATCGCCCTTTCGATGCATCTCAATTCCCTTTTCGGTCTTTTCGCGAAGTGCCGCCTTTTGCGCTTCAAAGAGGGATAATACTTTGCTTCTTTCCGTCATAACGCACTCTCCTTTTTTTCTTCATTGTAGCAAACGAAACGCAAAAAGTACACCGAGAAAACGCTCTCTTTGGTTGACTTTTCGATACAAAAATGATATAATAAGAGTGAAAAAAGAGAAAGGAGCGAACCGATGCTATTTGAAAGCGAAAATCTATCTTTTGAGCTGTTAGACGTCCTGCATATTCGTCAAGGACAGGTTTCTATGTTTAACACAGGGCGCAATTTTGACGCGCTTTCCTTTCGCATTCAAAGCGATGCTAGGCTAAAAACCGAAACACAGGAGATCGCGCTTTCGGACGGTGCACTTTGCTTTGTTCCCGCACGAATGGATTACGCGCGCACCGCGATCAAAGACGAGATGATCGTCATTCATTTGAATGTTCTTTCGCCCTATCTGCGAGAGATCGCCACCTTTCTTCCAAAGGACAAAGAAAAATTCGAGGAGCTCTTCCGTAATATCCTTTCGGTTTGGGAAGAAAAGAGGGCGGGATACCGCTACGAGGCGTCTTCCCTTTTGGCGGGGATTTTAAAGGAATGCTACCTGCAAAACGTCACGGAGCCCGCGCCAAGCCCAAAAATCGAGCGTGCCGTTGCCTTTATGAAGGCGCATCTTGACGACCCCGATCTCACCATCCGCGCCTGTGCCGCCGCCGCTTATATTAGCGAGGTGTACTTTAGGCGTCTGTTCCGCGCGGCTTACGGATGTGCGCCGCAAGCGTATCTTATCCGTTTGCGCATCGCGCGTGCGGTGGGGCTGATGTCGGGCGGATATTACTCCATCAAAGAGGTCGCCACACTCTCGGGCTACCGCGACTATAAGTATTTTTCCACCGAATTCAAGAGGATCAAGGGGGTATCTCCCTCGGAGTATTTATACAATTACAAAGAATAAAGAGAAAACGGCATCTGCCAAAAGGCAGATGCCGTTTTTTTAGACACGGTCGACGGAGATGACCGCGTAATGGTCGGGATGGCGTTTGCCGATCTCTTCCCCAATGGCGGCGACGACCTCGCGGTCGGAGAGCGTACACTCAAAAGGAACGGCAACGTCGAAAATAAGGTTGCAGTGTGTCGTACCGCGCACCATACGGAAGTCGTGCAGCGTGATACGGTCATCCACGGTACGGACGGCGGCGGTCGCCGCCTCACGCATTGCGTCTACCACGGGGTCCCCGATGACGATGGGATCGAGATGGACGGTGGCGCGCACGCCGAGCCTTTGCCAAAGCTCGCGCTCGATGTTGTCTATGGCGTCGTGCGCCTCGAAGATGTCCCCCTTACCGTCCACCTCAACGTGGAGCGAGGCAATGACGTTGCCCGCGCCGTACTTATGCACAGAAAGGTCGTGCATTCCCACGGAAACGGGAAAGGACATCACAAGCTCCTCAATGGCTTTGACGGTGGCTTCGTCGGGGGCTTCGCCGAGAATCGAGTTTTTGGTTTCAAGCAGGATCTTGCCGCCCGCGATAAAGATGAGGACGGAAACGACGATACCCATTGCACCGTCGAGCGAAAAGGGCAAGGGAACGTAATGCGCGACGATAGCGGCAACGAGAACTGCCGTTGTGGAAAGGACGTCGGAAAGGCTATCCGCAGACGCGGCGCGCATTACGGCAGAATCAATTTTTTTGCCGATCTTGCGGTTAAAGGCGGCAAGAAAGAGCTTGCCGAGGACGGATACGCCCAAAACGCCTACGAGAACCCAAGAAAACGCTACCGTTTTTGCAGCGTCGGGATTCGTGACGGATGTATAAAGCAAAACTGCGGATTCGCGGAACAATTCAAAGCCGACGAGCAAAATGAGAAAGGAAACGATCATACTCGCCACGTATTCGATGCGGGCGTGCCCGTAGGGATGATGGCGATCGGCGGGCTTTGCGGAGATGCGGAAGCAAATGAGGGCGACGAGAGAGGCGCCCGCGTCCGAAAGATTGTTGACGGCATCCGCTTCGATGGAAAGCGAGCCCGAAAGCATACCGACGACGAGCTTCCCTGCCGCCAAAACAAAGTTTAAGACGATGCCGACGATGCTCACAAGCATACCGTAGGCACGGCGCACGGCGGGATCCTTGACGTTTTTATAGTCGCGCACAAACACGCGCGCAAGAAGGTCAAACATAGCTTAGTTGCCTCTTTTTTTCTTTTCTCCCTTGATGAGGGGCGAGATATGCTTGTAGATGAGAAAGGTGATCAGCGTGATAACGAGCCCCTTAAAGAAATTGAAGGGGGCGTTAAAGAACCAAAGACAGGTGTAAATATTCCCGACGAAGGGGAAAATTGCCTGATACGCCGCCAAAATAGCGTCCTTTGGCATAAAGTTGTAATAGATGGGATAGGTGATGAAGAAGTTGACGGGGACGGAGATCACCGCCATAGCGAGCGCCCCCGCAAGGCTGCCGACGAAGGCACCCGAACGGGTTTTGCGGAAGTGGTAAACGATGCCGGCGATGCCGACAAAGGAAGCGGTGAGCAAGAAATTGGCAAGCTCGCCAACGCCCCCCGTTGTGGTCATCGTTAGATGAAGCACGTTTTTTATCAGTGCGACTGCCACGCCCGATACGGGTCCCATACTAAAGGACGCAACGAGGGCAGGCAGGTCGGAAAAATCGAATTCAATAAAGGAAGGGATCAAAAAGGGCAGCGGAAATTCAAAAAGCTGCAGAACGAAGGAAAGGGCACCGAGCATTGCGGTGATGGCGAGATAACGGATCGCCTGCCGTTTGTCTGTACGTTTCATTTTTTCTCCTTTTACGGCTACTTTTCAGTATAGTAAATTGCCGCAAAAACGGGAACATCCCCGCAGTGAAAACACTACGGGGATGCCTTTTGCAGCCTGTATCTTTTTTCATCCGGACTGTACCGTCGGTACGGGAAACTCACCCGTTCTGCCTTTTGGGCTCGTGGACTTTACCACCGGTATGGAATTGCACCAATCCCCAAAGAATAGCAAGCACGCTATTTTAAAAATTAGCCCTTGATTTCGGTAACAACGCCCGAACCAACCGTTCTACCACCCTCACGGATAGCGAAACGAAGACCCTGCTCGATAGCGATAGGAGTGATGAGCTCAACGTCCATATCTACGTTATCGCCGGGGCGGCACATATCAACGCCTTCAGGAAGCTTGATGGTACCGGTAACGTCGGTCGTTCTGAAGTAGAACTGAGGTCTGTAGCCGGAGAAGAAGGGCTTCTGACGACCGCCCTCTTTCTCAGTCAGAACGTAAACCTGACCTACGAACTTGGTGTGGGGCTGGATGGAGCCGGGCTTGCAGAGAACCTGACCTCTTTCGATCTCGTTCTTCTGGATACCGCGGAGGAGCGCACCGATGTTGTCACCAGCCTCTGCCTGATCCATCATCTTGTGGAACATCTCGATACCGGTGATAACGGTCTGCTTCTTCTCGTCGGAAAGACCAACGATCTCAACGGTCTCAGCCATCTTTACGATACCTCTCTCAACACGACCGGTAGCAACGGTACCACGGCCGGAGATGGAGAAGACGTCCTCGACAGGCATAAGGAAGGGAGAATCCTCGTTACGAGCAGGGGTAGGAATGTAGGAGTCAACCTGATCCATAAGCTCCTTGATGGGGGCGTAGTCAGCATGGTTGGGATCGTTGGACTCGGAGATCAGTGCGTTCAGAGCGGAACCCTGGATGACGGGGATGTCGTCGCCGGGGAACTCGTAGAAG
>JAZSBJ010000109.1:0-16182 GCA_045602305.1 Eubacteriales bacterium
GTAGTCACGCCCGCAATGTTCGTAAAAAACGTTACTACCATTGAGGGTACCTTCAAACCTGCATAGTGCAGAAATGCCAAAAGATCAATCAGAACCACCGAGGTGAAGATCAACCAAAACGCTACATTACTCACCTTCGCACACCTCCTCAAGACCGACCAAATGATCAATAGAGACTCCCAGGCTCCTCGCAATCTTTTTGATGACGGGTAACGATGGGATACGATCGCCGCTTTCGAAATACGAGTAAGCCCCCGGTGTTACCCCAACCTCTCTCGCAAGATCGGCTTGCGATCTGCCTGCCGCTTCTCGCGCTTCTTTAAGTCTTTTTCCTAACAAGTTTTTCGCCTCCTTTTGTTTTTACTTGACATTTCCGCATTTTTGCGGTATACTTTGGTTAGGAACTCTTAACCTATGTCAATTATATCTCAACTTCGTGAGATTGTCAATGGATTTCTTGAAAAAATCTCAACTTTGTGAAAACCTCACAACACCACAATTCTCATTTTGTTGAGATTTTACAAAATGAACAAGGAGATTGAAAAATGTTTTGGAATATATTTTTTTCTTTGTGCGCAGAGAAAGGACGCTCTCCTAACGCTGTAGCCAAAGAACTTTCGATTGCTTCTGGCACTGTGACCGCTTGGAAAAACGGCAAAGTCCCTCATCACGGCACCCTCTTAAAGCTCGCCTCCTACTTCGGGGTCACCGTAGACTACCTCCTCGGCAACGAAAAAGAAAAGCCCGCCGACGAGGGCGAGCTTTCTGAAGAGGTTGTAATTTATCACAGAGACGGAAAAACCGTCAAGAAGAAATTCACTAAAGAGCAAATGCGAATGATCGCGCAGATGCTCGACGCCATCCCTGAGGAAGAGGATGGATAAAAGAAAAAGCGCTCCGTAAAAACGGAACGCTTTTTTAGAAATATCGGATTTACTATTGACTTTTTCAGTTCTACAGTGTATAATGATAACGGAGAGGCGCCGATGACGGTTGCTTCCTGCGATTTAAGAAATAACCGCTGTGTTGGAAGCAGGGCGGTTATTTCTTTTTATTATGAATATCAAGCACAAGACTTATGATTGCAACGATGAACGTGCAAAACGGAAACAGGGTTTCCCAAGTTATGTACATCGACATCACCTCCCCTCGTCGGGAAGGCAAACAAAAAGATATGCGTTCCCGGTTAAGGGAAGCAACCGCCACCGTATTGGTGTCTCTCCGGGTCTTTCGACCGCAGATTATTATATCATATTAAAAAACGAATGTCAATAGAAGAGGGTGTTCTACGGAATAGAACCCCCTCTTCTTCTTACTTGCTCATATATTCCTCAATGGCTTTTTTTAAGATCTGCGCCTGAGAGATCCCCTCGGCGGCGCATTTTTCTTTGAAGGCTTCGCCAAGCTCTTTGGGAACGCATACGGTGATGCGCTCATATGCTTTGGCATTATAGCGGTTTTTTACAGCCGATGAGGTCGTGGTCTTTCTTTTCTCCATGGTTTATTTCCCCCTTTTCCTTTGAACAAACGCGCGGACACTCCTTGCGACATCCAACAAAACCACGACCGCGTTAGCACCGACCGCGATCTTGTACCATATATTCCAGCCGTGTACGCTTGCTATAACAAAAAGGGCGCAAAGCGAGATATACCAAAAAAATGTTTTTTTCACTTGACTTTCTCCTTTTAATGTGTTACAATATATTTGCCTGAGGGTGAGGGGATAAGCTCCCCTCGGGCTGTGGTTTTGACTACCACCAACGAATTGCTCCGATCAAAGCCGCGATGGCGGTCACTGCTTTGAACACTATGTCGAGCACTTCTGCGGTGGTAGTTTTTTTCTTTTTTCGTTTCATTCTCCTCACCTCCTTTCTGTATATATTATAGCATACTTTATAAAGTATGTCAAGGGGTTTTTGCAAATTTTTTCAACTTTTTTCAAAAAAATCAGCCCACTCGATGAGTGGGCTTTTGTCTTTTAATGCAACATATCACAGTTTTTTGTTGCGTCTTATGTAACGCTCGAAGTCACGGTATACCTCTCGCTCAAGCGGCGACAACAGGAAGCACCCGCGCCCGGTTCTTCTCAGCATTTCTTCATCGCGCGCTCTGATCTCGCATAGACGGCGGTATCGTATTTCCGCGGCAGGCTTACTGATCGCGCAGAGCGCGGAGATCTCCTCGGGCGAATTTACGCCTAGGAAGTGTAGAACGCACAATGGTGCCAGCAGTCTCGACGCAAAGACGTTTGCTTCACTCTCCTTCGGATCGTCGTTTGGAGAGATCTCTCGGTTGTACACCGTCGCGCCACCGGGCGAGTGCAAGAAGATATGTCCCAGCTCGTGCGCGATAGAGAAGCGTTGCCGTTCGGGCGACGTTTCATCATTATAGAATATCACGCGCGCGAAGCTGAAGGCATCGTTCTCCTTTGTGTGCTCGTCCAGCCCAAGATTTTGGATCAGCCTTTTACCTCTCTCGTAGGTAAAGACGCGGATCTTCTCGTGCTTGCAAATTTTTCGGACGTCGATCGGCAGCTCGGAGATATGATTTTTGATAAGAAGCTGCCACGCCGCGTCCCTTGCGTTTTTGTAATTCATTAAAATCACCTCCAAGACCATTGTACCTTTAGGAGCAATTTTTGTCTATATGAAGGTTTTGGTAATAATGCCAGTTGATTTTTGTCGAAAACCGTGTTATACTGAAAAAGCCCCGCCTTGCGGCAGGGCTTACTTCTCAAATACTATCCTCCACGACGTCGTAGAGATGTATCGGATCAAGGCGATTTATCGTGCATTTTTTGCACAAAGATGCACAATACGCCTTGTCGGTCGAAACGTCGCTTATGGATCTGACAACGTTCCCGCGCTCATCCACAGCAGCGATGCCGTAGGTGACGTAGGGGCCAATATCAACGTGATATCGTTCTTCTTCGAACGGTAGGTATCGGATCAATCAAGCCCACCTCCTCCCTGAAGTCCTCGACGTCGAGGCCCAGGAAGAGAATCAGGCGCAGCATCACAACGGTACCGGGGAGCTTTTCCCCTTTTTCCACTCTTTGATACCATCGCACCGTCACGGATATTGCATCAGCTACTTCTCTTTGGGTGTAGCCGCGCTCCAGACGCGCTTTCACGAGCTTACCCGAGAATTTGAGATTGATATGCACGGCTACCCCTCCTTTCGACTTCAAAGTAATGATATATCCATTCACGGTTTTAAAAAACGGCCCAGTAGTTCGCCTTGTGCAATTTGACGAAAAATGAATTTTTATGTAGAAGGAGTGACCTTTATGCCATCCTACGAGCAACGCGGAAAAAACAAGCTTTGGAGCGTCCGCTTCCAGGAGCGAGATCCGATCACCGGCGAACCTCACTCCGTTCGTTTGTCCGGCGGATATAAAACAAAGAAAGACGCTCGTGCAGCATACGAAGAATATCTTGCAAGTGCTGAGAAGCGCGCGGCGGCGCGCTCGTTGGAAGAAGTTCCCGGCCCCGTATTCTTTGAGGACATCCTTGTGCGGTATTGGAGTTATCTCTCAGACCGTGTAAAGCCATCCTCTCTTTACGATCTTCGCAAAACGCTCGAAAAACGCGCTCTGCCGCATTTTCGCGGCAAAGATATCCGCAAGCTCACCCCCGCCGATATTCTCGCATGGCAGGCAACGCTTAGCGATTGTAGCGGCACTTACAAACGCACGCTCTTCTCTCGCCTTTCCGCCGTCTTTGAATTTGGCAGAAGGTATCACGGGTTGCCCGATCCGACGCTTGATGCGGAACGGCCGCGCAACGTCAACGGGAAAGCGGAGATGCTATTTTGGACACCTGAAGAATTTTCAAAGTTCATTCGCGAGGTGAAGAGCGAAGAGTTTGAGATGCTTTTTCGCGTCCTCTACGTTATCGGGTGTCGTCGCGGCGAGGCGCTTGCGCTCACGTGGGCAGACATGGACCTTGATGCAGGCACCGTGAGGATCGCAAAAAGCGTATCCTTTAAAGGGAACGGGGAAACGACATACACGATCACCACAACCAAAACGAAGGAGAGCCGTACTGCGGCTATGCCGTCCTTCCTTTGCGATCAGCTGAGGGCGTACAAGGAAACACGATCGGAGAGCGCCTTCATGTTCGGCGGCAAATCTCCTCTCAAACCCTCAAGCATTCGCCGCGCGATGGATGCCGCCACCAATTCTTCCGGGGTGAAGCGGATCCGCGTGCATGACCTGCGTCACAGCTGTGCATCCTTTCTCATTCACAGCGGTGCCTCGATCGTCGCCGTAAGCCACCAGCTCGGTCACAAGGATGTAGAGCAAACGCTAAACACCTACGCGCACCTTCTTCCCGACGACAGAGAAGTGATCAGAGCCGCACTTGAGGGGCTAAAAATTTAGGTTTTTCGCCACAAAATTGACCAAATTTCGACAGTTTTTGAGAAGGGTTTTAGCCCAAAAAATGACCAAATGTAAAAAGACCACAAAATATTGTGGTCTTTGACGGTGATTTTTACTATATTTCGTGTGGATTCCCACTCCCGTCATCTGCTCCAAAAGTCAAAAACCGAGGTTTTTCCTCGGTTTTTTGTTTCTTTTGCACAAATTCGCCCTTAAAATATAGACAAATCGCCATCAAAAACCGCAATCAAAACGATATCTCACAGAATAAATTAAAATTCGTTGCCCAATTTCTTGCCCAACTTCCTTTTCACGCTTTTATTATATCACAAATCCGGGGCATTTGTCAAGAAAAACTTCCCTTTTTATCATATATCATTATACAAAAATGCCCATGCGACGTGCGCGTGGGCATTTGTTTTTACTTGTACCCGCAGAACTCGAGGAGTTTGCGTTTTTGGCTTGGCGTGAGGTCGAGGCGGTTGATGTACGCCCGCACCGACGCCTTGCCGTTGGTGTTGGTATGGCCGAGGTAGCCCATGATCATGTACTTCTCGACGGCAGATAAACGCAAGGACGATACGTATTTTTGCACCTTGACTTTGCGTGTGCCGCTGATGCTTTCGCCCTTCTTGTCCTTGTCGGCTTCGAAAAGGCTTGCGGTCGCAACAGCGAGCGCGAAGGATTCCGTCTTGTCGGCGAACGCCGTGCCGAATAGCGCGCCCTTGGTCTTGTCGTCGTAGCGGTGCGATATCTCATCCCTCAAAGGCTCAAGGTCCAGCTTGCACGTCAATGGGCGAAGGAGAAAGTTCCCTTTTTGTGTTTTTTTGTGTCATCCACGCCTCGAGGCGATCTGTGATATCTTCCTGAATCACGGCGTATTCCGGGATGGTCTCTGTCATATTCTTAAAGCGTCCGTGGTACGCTTTGCACCCGGCAAGCGTCACGGTAAAGACTTTGAGGAGGCCCGCTATCAGAGTGGCTAGCGTTGGCTCCACGATAACTGAAAGCGAAATTGATACCGGAAAGATTACCGTAAACGCGGTAGAGAGAATGCGCGCGGCACTACCCTGCTTCATGGTTTGCTCGGGTGTAGCAAAGGACATCCTGCGATGCGTCGCCGCCAAGGGGCGTCCTATCATGTATCGGTTGAGTCTGATAGGCTTACAAGCTTTTGCGCGACGCAACGCCATTTTCTGCGTGAAACGCGAACCGTCGGGGGCAGTGCCGTTTCGGATATACGCCTCGAAGTCTTCTTGTGTTAACATCGCCTCGGAAAGAATTTGCTGGCGTGTACAGCGCAGCTCCTCTGCGCGGTATTCCTCGCAAAAGCTCTGCACCATGTTTCCGTCTACAGCTTTTAAGCGGCTACGAACATTTTCCACCTTTTCCGCCGCTTGCACGTAGCGAGGATCCTCAGATCCTCGCTTTTTAGCTATCGCATCGAGAGAATACATAGCACCGTAGCAAAAAAGAAGAACCACAGCGTAGTCTACGCCAACGTTTACTGCCGCCAAAAAATTTAATTCAATGTTGGTGTATCCCGAAAGGACAGCGAGAAGAAGGATCAGTCCTAGGAGTATGTATGCCCAAGAGTCTAGCACCTTCTTGCCGAGATTTTTGGCGTCCAACAGAACGAGCTTGTTCTCATCCATTGCCATCGCCTCGCTTTTCAAGATGGAAGAACCCCGCACCGATCAGGGAACCTGCAAAGCCAAGAGTTGATATTGTGTAAAATTCATCAACGACGGCGCGAACGAGAAGACAAAAACCAAGAATGACGCCCCACATCATCCAAGCAGAGGGGGACGTAAAGAGCTTCTTGATTGCCTTAATAAAAGGAATACACGCGAGGATCAGTGCCACAACCGCAAGAACAGAGATCTTCCCTGCGGCCGACATGAGTGGAAAAAGCTCAAGCGTAGCTATTAATGGAGGGAGAACAGAAAAGGCAAATCCTAAGATTTTAAAGATCGTTCTCTTCGTCATAAGATCACTCTGCCCCTCCTGCTTCCTCAAGTGCCTTCTCAACGGCTGCGGAACGCTCAGCTATCTCCATCTTAAGATCGTTGGGGATACGCAAATTTACTACGAGATAGTTGATCAAATCGGTCTGTAGCTTATACGCCTTGTTCTGCGCCGCTTGTTTTTTTATCATATCCTCCGCCATCGCGTCGAGTTTTTGAGAGTAATCATCAAGAAATTTGCCGCAGCGCTCGAGCTTGTCCACCGCTGTTTTTACGCCTTCCGAAAAATTCTTCTCGGCACTCTCGCTCCTTTTTGCCACCTGCTGAATGGCGTCAGCCACAAGAGGAAGCAGTCTTTTTTTAAACGCGCACGCAAGCCAGACAAATGCTGCGCCGGTAGTCGCCGAGACGATCTCGTCAAAATACCCCCAAAGCCAATTCGCAACACTTTGTGCAACAGTGCTGTCTTCGGAGACATTGTCTTCAGAAAGCGCGGTAGATGTCTCCGCGCTCGGTGCATCAGCAACTCCTTCCGTTGCGTGTGTGGAAAAGCAAAGGAGCGCGATGAGTGCCAAAAGCACGACCGTAAGTACAATAATTTTTTTCATTTTTTCTTCCTTTCTTTTTGTTTACTCAAATAAAGGTGACGATTGTCCAAATATTGCGTTCTCAAGATCGGCAAGACGTCGTTCGACATCCGCGATCCACGGAATCGCCGTCACGACTTCCTCTTTGCGATCGATAGTAAGAGGATCCACTCTCCAAATTTTGCACAGCTTGCCTTCAACATATCTTTCGACGGACATCAAAAGGCAACCATCCTCAACCAACTTTTCGGAGATGCCAGCTACACCGTTTTCGTCAAGGCGAATAGTGTCCACATGGTTCTCGCTCTTTGCGCGAACCGTTTCTCCTGCGTGATCAAGACCGAAAGAGACTGAAAGTGGATCATTGGACGCAAAAACGTAGGCGGAATCCGTTCGCCAAATGCCGCGTTCGGCATAAAGATCTGCGACCAAGGTCATTTTTCCACCTCCCCATACACTTCTCTTTTCGCCTCCGCCTTGCACTCTTCGCAATATGCGTTGTAGGCTTCCCATTCTTCGGGCTTTTCGTCTCGCTGCCTCAATATAGAAAGTTCTTGCGATAGAGTGTACCGCTTGCGGATAAGGCGGTCGACCTCTTGCTCATAAACCTCATTTGTCACACCGTTCAGTTTTGCTAATTTCTTTTCGATTTCAGTCATGGTTTATACCTCCATTTAGAATATAGTTTTTGCTTGGAAGAAAACGTTCGGAAGTTCTATACAAAACGCATCAAAAGACGGATTGAGTTCAAGAGACATAACATTGCATTCTATCACTGTTGTTCCGCTTGGCATTTCATAGTATGTGTCAGGCGTTGCATCCGCACGACCAAGCAAAGTATGGTTTTCGTCATAAAACATTATCTCGGTAAAATTAGCAATCGCAAGGTCTTCTCCGCCTCGATATGAGTAGCGAAATTCTGTGGTAGGGATGTAGAAGTTGGGAAGCGCGCCTTCGGGAACGTTCCACTTATAACCAACGCCTTCCACTTCAAAAATTCCAGTTTTTACACCTAATTCGGCACGAAGTTCTTTTATCTTCTCGAACACAAACTGTCGTGTTGCGAGAAGCGCGTAGTCCTTTCCGATTTTAACATCACCTGCAAACCATGCGTTTCCCTGCCAGTCCAAGGTGTGTGCGTTTGACCGTTTTTCCTTCGAACTACCATTCCCTACTATGTGTGCATATTTATTGGCTTCATCTATTACATTAAATTTCCCCTGCACATGTTGATCATAGCTGCCTGCTACTGTAAAAAGTCCTTCCGCATGAGAGTAATTTCCGATAGCTTGTGTATCGGATCCCTCGGCATGTGAAGCCTGACCGACTGCCTCGCTGCTCTCACCTTCAGAATGAGAATGTAAGCCACTGGCGGTAGTTGTATGTCCTTCAGCGTGAGAGGCGCCATTAGTGGCTTTGGTGTTATATCCCTCGGAGTGTGTAGCCCATGCACTAGCAATAGTACTATGTCCTTCCGCGTGAGCGCGTCCGCCACTTGCCACAGTGTCGGATCCTTCTGCGTGCGCCCCTAGTTCGCTAGCTCTAGTTCCAGACCCCTCGGCATGAGCGGCCAATGCACTCGCTACGGTTCTGTCTCCTTGGGCGTGAGAACGATCACCACTTGCAACGGTACCATATCCCTCAGCGTGAGAAGTTATACCATTAGCAGTGGTTGTGTGACCTTCTGAATGTGATGTGTGACCACTCGCGATAGTTTTTTTGCCTTCTGCATGAGCATTTTTTCCGGACGCAGTGGTTTCAACACCTTCGGCGTGAGAAAATTCTCCAGAAGCCTCAGCTGCGCCACACTCTAATATAGAATTTTCCCCCTCTCCTCTTTGAATCGAAGGCTTGTTTTTGATGTAGTCCGGTTGAGCTTCATCTGATTGCATCCAGTTTTTTTCAAAGTCCCCTGCGGATTTTTTCATATCTGACAAAGCACTTTTCAAATCATTCTTCGTTGCAAGACCGCCCACAATTTCGGACACACCGATCTCGACGGTATCGCCGGTGTTTAAGGTCAAAATGAGTTTTTTGCCGTCGTCACTCATTGTTCCGGATTGAACAAACTGTTCTAGAGGAAGATTTATTTTGTGCGTGGAGATGAGGGCGTCTTCGGAAGAAGATCCTTGCGCTGGCTTTTCGTATAAGCTAACAGACAATTCGCCTGCAGAATTATCGTACTCGCATTTAATATAAAGGTTTAGAATTCGATTGCCTAAAGACAGAAGTCGGTTATTTAAAGTCCCTATATTTACAGCGTCCGTGAAGGTTTTCGGGTCGCCAACACTCAACGCGCCTTCTGACCTGTACCGAGGAATCGCTCCCTCTTCAAAGAAATCTACCAGCCGGACCGTCGCTTGAGGATCGCCGAAAAAACTCGCATAGACAGCTGGAGCTTCCCCATAGATCCTTTTATCAAGTGTTAGTTTGTTAGAAAGCCCCTCGTTCACCGCTTTCACACTCGGTGCTTTGCCCTCGCCGCTGTCTTCGAGGGTTGATACGACAGAGGTCTTGTCAAGCTTTTCTTCAAGAGTTTTCTCATGACTAGAAATTGCAAGATGAACCTTTTCCCAAATATCCGGAGTGGGATCTTCGGGAAGAATAATCTTATTGCCGTAAGAAACGGTAAACGATCCGTGCGCGGTGGCCCGCATGGACTCTGTAACGATAACAACGTCGTACTGCACCGTTCCCGAATACTGCGTGACGGCTGCCGGCACTTTATACCTCCAAACATTTACATTAGAATCGGTAACGTCGAAAAGATGCGTTGCCGCTTGGCGAGCGTCCTGCATTTTCGTGCGATCTGTTGGCTCTGCAAGATTGCCGAACAGAGGTTCGCCGTTTGGAAGCACAAAGGTGAGATAGATCTGTGCTGCGCTTGAGATCGGTGCCACAATGTAGATCTGTGAAGCGTCGTTGCTATTGCGCCCGATCGGTTCTGTCGAGGAGGCCAGGATATCGCCCTCAGAACTTAGAAAAATGATCATTTTATCCTCCTTATTTAGTGATAAAAATTGAAATATATTGTGCGCGATTCGCCAGCTTCAATTCTCTCGTTTTTTCCAAACAAGAAACGCTTATATTGGTCGTGTTCTTCACCGCTCCTCGTGTCATACCAGTTGACCGCCGCCCAACCATATGCGGCACATGGGGCGGTAAACGTTATTACCACTTTGTCCCCTTCGATAGATGCTTCGGTTTTAACTTCCGTCCGCGCATCTCCAACACTTCCAACTTGTTCGACCCATTGAGTCGTGTTGGAAACGCGATCACCTTCGCCCAAAAGCACAATAGCAAAGCATTTATCGGATCCAGTATTGAAAAAATTAAACGAGCTTGCTACCCCGGGAGAAACCTTTATTCCGTCATCGCCAAGGAAGCTGATCTGGTAAGCGAGCGTTCTGATGGCTTCTCTCGTATCTTTGTCAATATAAAGTCTATTTTCGTCGCCTGTGGAAACAATATCAACTGTCCCTTCGATGTTAGGTCGCTTGGGAAGCGTTTTTGCAACAACCTTCTCATCGTCGAAAAACGTAACGACTTTGTGAATCGAAAACACCAGCGTATCCACTCGACCGAATTCATCCGTGTAACGAACGTCTGTTTCTGTGTCATAGAAGTTTTCATTATCTTTGGAATCAATTCTTCGCCCTGCGCCATAATTATCCTCGAAGGACACGAAAAAAACAAGAGAGTTTCCGAGAGCGTACGTGACACAAGGAAGCATGCACGGAGTAAGCTCATCGTTTTTGCTATACCCTCTCGTTGTGACAACGACGCCATTATCACTTTCCGACGCATTATCGCTAAATGCTTTTTTGATGTATCCCAGGAAGTGCCCTTTTACAAGCGAGGCTTTCAGATTCTCATGTGCTTTTGTAGAGATCAGGCATTTGTCTTCATAAACGATGTGACGGTCGAGAGTTGTTCGCTCCGAGATTTCGAAGATGCGATGTTCCTTGTCCACGCCTACAAATTGAGAAATGCGATTGAATCCCTCCACAACAGTAAGGGTTACTTTTTTGTGCTCAAGCGCATATTCTTCGCGGATCTCGGCGATATAGCCGTCTTCACCAAAGCGTTCTCCTTTTTCCGGCACAGCAGCATCGACCGGCGCAATGTACGTGTACAACGTCTCCACGTTTCCCATGCGAATAACCGTGCCGAACATACCTCTGCCGAACGCCGTAGCATCAAGCTTAGCGGAGCTTTGGTTATACGGCAAAACGCTTTCGTGCATACCGAAGGAGTCTGGCTTACGCATGATCACGCGGGCGGATCCTGTCGGCACGTATTTAACCCTAAAAAGAATGTCCGTGAAGTCCAGGGGTTCGGTGTTAGAGTAATTGGTGCCAAACTCTCTGTTAATGATGTTCACGAGTGCAGGAGTTTCGAAGATCTCATGCGCCGCATTCGGCACTGTAAAGTTCAGAGCTGTGATGCTTTTTTGACCGAGAGTGTAGCATAGGGCGAATGCCTTGGTATAGGGATATGCCATGGAATACGAGGAAAGTGCCGCATACTCTGAAGACTCCCAAAGATATTCTGTTAAATCTGCTTCTTTTTCACCAATCTTACACATCAAGCTATCGATGCGCTCAATCGGAAACGCCGTATAGATCACGGCATTGTCTTCCGTGACTCGGTAGGAGGCGTCCTCGCTTCGCACCGTGCGCCACGCTGCCGCCGAAGGATCGAATATAGAGCCGCCTTTATCGTATTGCACAAGGTTATCTACCGTAGCATCGAGAGCGGTGCAGTAATCGTCGCACAAGGCTTTTTTAAAAATCTGGCACGGATTTCCAAGCTCGGAAACATCCGCGACGCTGTCTTTGCAATATTTTTCAAAATTAACTTCAAAATCAAAATGGTCTCCATTTTTGACAACGTCTAAGCAGGTGATTGAATCGATTACCTTGCCTATCTCATCTAGTGCCTCTCGAAGTGTAGCGTTCGTTACGGAAATTTCGGGGGACTTGATCGCTCGAAGCTCTTGGGCGATGCTCTCGTTTAGCTTGAAGCGCGGTGCAGGAGTACCGCCGTTCGATGTTAAGATTTCGGCAGCACAGATCATGCTCATGGCGGCATCTTTAAGACTTAGAATTTTAGCATCGGCGGGCAACATGGATACAAATTCATATCTTAAACGCCTCTCCTCAAGATGATAGTTCGCCCCATTGCCCGTAGGCCAGCTAATTTTATATTCTATCGCAATACTTCCTGTGCCAATGTCTTCGTACTTTAGGCGATCTATTTCCAAATTCGAGGATTGACCGTTTCCCTCATAGTCTTTTTTGTATTCTTTTATCTTTTCCCCGTCTTTAATAACAGCGCATTCAAAAAGACAATGAGTGACTCCTTCCGGAACTGCAAATACGGCTATGCCATACACCGGAATGTTTTTAGTTTGGGGATTTATTGGCGTGAGATACCCCAGAAGAGATATGGAATTGGCAAAGAGGGGGCCATTGTAGTCATCGCCAAGAATTGGCTTAACCTCTAATTGGGCGTCCAGATAATCCGTATAAAGCGGTTGCGTAACACATTTATTTCCGACCATAAAGCGTTCGAGCCATTTTGTCGGCTCGATGAGCTGTACGGTGTGATCGCTCCAGCCTGTCGCAACGTTTGTGAGAACACTGTCCGATGCTACGAGAAAATATTTTGGTTTTTCATCGCTCTCGTTTTTGTGAAGCGAGGCGACACAGAAGCGCGGGAAGGGCGAGTTGTCTTTGACGTGCTTGATCTCAATGCTACAGACGTCAAGCTCCTCATCGAGAAAGCTGTCCGTGATCACCGTGTAAGGGATGTCGTAGCTTTGGCTATCTCTCGGGTCGTTGTTTCTGTAAATTTTTATTTTCATGTCTTTCTCCTTGACATTTTTCCATAAATGCAGTATACTGATAAAAAACGGAGGAATTAATATGAAAAAAATACTGTGCTTACTTTTGCTTATCGTTATGGTTGTTCCTTTTTCTTCTTGCGAGACAAAAAATGATAAGTGTGTGTATGAGGTTGTGTATGCCGGCAGCGGTTATAAAAACCAGAATTTTTTCTTAGACATAGACCCTTTGACTCTTGAGGCGGGGGATGCTTGCTTCGCGACGTTTACTCGTTATGTAGACGGAGCGTTCGACTATCAAACCCCCTGCATGGTGTATGTGTCCAGTAATTCTAGTGGTAAAAAAACATATGTTTTCAAAGTAATCCCCTTCGACAACCACAAATTTAGATACAACGGGGACGGCACATGGAGTGAGTTCTGGGACGGATAAACAGGGTACTTTTTTGAAACGCCAATACACTCACAACCTTGAAAGCAAAGCGCGATATAGAGCAGCTTACCGAGCTGCTCTATTTTACTATCTGCGAGATCTATTCCACGAAATGCCGGCACGCGCTTTCGTCGCGGCAATGGCGGTGCTTTCAACCTCTTGCTTGTTTCTTATATCTGCCGCTCTCGTGGCAATTTTTAAAACCTCGCTGACAGCTGCAATGGCGATGCCCGCAACCGCGCCTACGGGACCTGCTGCCAGCCCCAGAGAGGCAGCCACGCTTGCGCCGGTCATGGCGTTTGTCGCTACATCCACGGTGGTGCTCATAAGTCCGTTGATGAGTTCCTGTCTGCGTGCGAGCTGCCCCGACCCCGTAACGGTGTTGATGTACTGAGTCTGCATTTGCATTCCCGTTTGCACTCCCATTTTCACAAAAGGGGTAACGATCGCCGCCGGGGTGGTCTTCGGCTCTTGCTTGCTTTCTGCTTTTCTTTTTCCGTTGTCGACACCGGAATCAGGAGCTTCACCGACTGGGCTTCCGTCAGGCGTGTCGTATTGAATTCGGATAACGTAAGACTGTTTATTTGACATAGCTTATCACCACACGCGTTTCAGAACCCATCCTGGGAAATACTCCCTCCTCTTCGGCAGTGTCTGAGTTGTAGACGAAGGAGCCGTATTTAATGTCCTTTAGAACCGCGTCGTCCGCATCGTAAGCGATGAAAGCATAGCGCTTTCCTTCGTCAAGGGGAATTTTTTTGTCAAGGTAACTTGCAGTAATTTTGCTTCCTTCACCGGTTGTAATCAAAACAGCTTCGCTCCAATGATCACCGAAGTCCAGGGTACTCATAGCTACCATGGCTGCTTGCATCGCGACGTTTTCCTCTGCTTCAACGAGAGACACTGTCGCGCCGACGTTCTTTCCGGGTTGCGAAACGAGAGTGCTTGTGCCAAATACACAGAGGTAATCTTTTGTATATCCGCTTTCACCATCAACCCCAACGGTAACGACGTGGGGGATGTTAAAGGAGCCGTCAAGCGTTTCTTTCAATATGGCGCGATAGAGATCGCTGTGAAGAAGCGGGCATGTGAAATCCACGCCAAAAGCGTGCTGAAGGACGGTGCTTTTTACACTGCCAGTCTCCTCGAAGGTGTATTGATCGGTGGTCTTTTGTCTTGTGAGCACGAGGTTTTCATAACAGACAGGATAACCGTCTATCCACAGCTTAAGATCGTTCGCGCTCACACCGTTTTCAACGGCGGTGAGGTAGATCGCCATGGACACGGGGATCACCTCGCCGAACACGGTAGAGTGAACCTGCCAATCGCCGACAACGGCAGGGGAAAAACTGATGGTTACAGTAAAGACCTTTCCACCTGTCTCTTCGTACCGATAAACCTTCCCGTTCGTGAGACGGCTGTAACCGTTGAGGATGCTCTCGATCTTTCCCACTTCCACAAACTCGTCGGAGCCTTTCACTGAGCCGAGCTTTGCCTCTACCATGACCTCCAGCGTGCCCGCGTAGGTCACAACAGACAAGCCGGGAATCGGCGCAAGCTTAGAGGGATCTGCGTCCAAAATGCCGTAGATCAACTGCATTCTATCCTTTGCGCTTCTCGGATCGTACGGATCGTGCGAGACGTCCTCATACTCGCCGGCATCGGTGAAAATTTTGAACTCGCGGGACGCGTTTATTCCTCGAGCGTAATCATTCAATTCGCTCTCTATTGTTTTTGCAAAATGTTTGATCATCTTGATAGTTTTCCTTTCAAATCCTTCGCCAAGGAGTACGCTGCCGCTTGGGCAGCTCTGCCCCACCATCCCTCGTTCGGATTTCGTTTTCCGCGCAAAGGGTGGGCGAAATTATTCCAAGACTCGTTGGTATATTTCATGTAGGGCGCGATGTTCGCGTCTACGTAGATTTTCATCTCGTTGCCGACGATCGTCTTCACACCCTTTAGTCGAAGGTTTCCCGTATCATACGGGGATTCCTTTCGCGCAGCCACGACCGCGTTTAAAAACGCACGCCTTATGCGCTCCGCCTCCGTCATAAGACATCCCCTTTCAAATTTGCCACAAGGCGAAGGGATAGGAGCCAGTCCTGCTCCGGGCAAGTACACACCGCGAGTGCTTGAAAGCTCGTACTCGCAGGGGCTCTCGACGTGCTTTCGATTAAGTAGTTGTTTCCGTCCGCCAAGAGAACGTACGTGCCGGGACGGAAAGGAAGATCCCAGTTTGTTCGAATGACGGTCGCCCCTTCCGTGATAACAAGGTTACGCACTGCGACATCGCGGCTATGGGAGATATCGTCCATCGGCTCGTATTCGAAATACTCGCCCTCGTTTGCACGCGGCGTTTCGTAAAACCTGCCGCCGAGGCACATGAGAGGGTCTCTTCTTAATGCAAAAATCATTCAATACCTCTCCTCTTCGTATGCCGGCAACGCCATAGGTCTATAAAACATGAAGGATGCACCGCTATAAATGAGGCAAGGGGTTACGGTGTCGAGAGGCTTTGAAAGAATCTCGATCGCCACGGGGGATATTTTGGCTGCCGCGAGTGCCTTACGGTCCATCACGACGCCCTTGCGTACGTCGACGCCCGAAAGCTTTGCGATGTCGCCGTTGAGAAGCAGATAACTCACCTGCTCGAGCATCGACTCGAAAAGGATGTCTCTTGCTGCCGGATGCTTTGCGGCAAGGTATTCCTGCACGGCGTTTTGCACGTTGCAGGAGTAGATGTAGGCGTAAAGCTCGCGCGAGACGTTGTTCAGAAAAGCCGGTGCCACTGCCGCATGGTCTACCGCCCCCCTGGTGTTAAGGCGAATGTCGAGATCTACGCCAAGATGATCGCGCACCGCCTGCTGTGTAAGAACGTAGCGATGCCACTTTTCGGAGTAGAGCATCGCGTCGTCGCTGTACGGATAGGTCTTTTCGCTCATCGGTAAAGCTCCTTTCTTCAG
>JAZSBJ010000110.1:0-11513 GCA_045602305.1 Eubacteriales bacterium
GCCCCGCGCCCTTAACGAAGAGTCGGTTCATTTTATCAAGCTTTAGAGAGTAGGCAGGTTGCGCTGACCGCGCGCAATCTCTTCATCGGTGGGGATATAGTCTTCCATTTTGCCGTCGTGGAACTTTTCGTAGGCGTACATATCAAAGTAGCCCGTGCCCGTAAGTCCAAAGAGGATGACCTTTTCTTCACCGGTTTCCTTGCACTTCAAGGCTTCGTCGATCGCGACCTTGATGGCGTGGGAGCTTTCGGGTGCGGGGAGAATGCCCTCAACGCGCGCAAATTCCTCTGCGGCGGCGAAGACCTCGGTCTGCTGTACGGTGACAGCTTCCATCAATCCGTCGGCGTAAAGCTGGGAGAGAATGGGGTTCATACCGTGATAACGGAGTCCGCCCGAATGGTTGGGTGCGGGGATAAAGTCGGAGCCGAGGGTACACATCTTAGCGAGGGGGCAGATCATACCCGTATCGCAATAGTCGTAGGCGAACTTACCTCTCGTGAAGCTGGGGCAGGACGCAGGCTCAACGGCAATGAAGCGGTAGTCGGCTTCGCCGCGGAGCTTTTCACCCATAAAGGGGGCAATCAGACCGCCAAGGTTGGAGCCGCCGCCCGCACAGCCGATGATGACGTCGGGCTTGACGCCGTACTTATCGAGTGCGGTCTTGGTTTCAAGACCGATGACGGTTTGGTGGAGCATTACTTGGTTGAGCACGCTACCGAGGACGTAGCGATAGCCGTCAAGGTTTTGTGCCGCCTCGACCGCCTCGGAGATGGCGCAGCCAAGGCTGCCCGAGGTACCGGGATGCTCGGCGTTGATCTTTCTTCCGATCTCGGTTTCCATCGAGGGCGAGGGAGTAACGTTTGCGCCGTATACGCGCATTACCTCGCGGCGGAAGGGCTTTTGCTCATAGGAGCATTTGACCATATAGACCTTGCAATCAAGTCCAAAGTAGGAGCAAGCCATAGAAAGGGCGGTGCCCCACTGCCCTGCACCCGTTTCGGTGGTAACGCCCTTAAGTCCTTGACGCTTTGCGTAGTACGCTTGCGCGATGGCAGAGTTGAGCTTGTGCGAGCCACTCGTATTGTTGCCCTCAAACTTATAATAGATCTTGGCGGGCGTACCGAGCTTTTCTTCCAGGCAATACGCGCGAATGAGGGGCGCGGGACGGTACATCTTATAAAAGTCGACGATCTCCTCGGGAATGGGGAAATAGGCGTCGGTATCGTTGAGCTCCTGCTCGATCAGCTCCTCACAAAAGACGGGCGCAAGCTCCTCTTTGGTGATGGGGGCCTTCGTTTGTGCGTTGAGAAGGGGTGCGGGCTTGTTCTTCATATCCGCGCGAAGGTTGTACCAAGCACGGGGAAGCTCGCTCTCGGAGAGATAGATCTTGTAGGGGATTTTTTGCTTTTCTTCTGCAGTAAACATTGTTCTGCTCCTTTCATAGGCGGGCTTTTTACAAACAAAAAGCCCAAGCGAAATACGCTTGGGACGAGATTTCTTTCGAGGTACCACCCAAGTTGTCGCATACGCGCCCACTTTTCGCACGTGCCAAACACGCTCCGTCTTTTTACGGGTTCGGCTCCCGTCGGTTGCTACTGACCTTTCGGCGTTCGACCGCCCTCCCGAGTCCATTCGCCCTAGCTTCCCCTACCGCTTTCCACCGTCCGCGGCTCTCTGTAAGGTTCCCTTAGAGGTACTCTTCTCGTTCATCGGTTTGCAAACCGATTATACCACGCTTTTTTGGGTTTGTCAAGTGCCTTTCTTGACTTTTTTTCCGAAATGTGTTATACTGTGCATATCTTTAAACGCGAGGTGCTTTGTATGAACAAGACCGAATGGATGCGCTCCCTAAAGTTTCTGCTCTTTTCTGTCAGCGCGGGTGTGATACAGCTCGGTGCTGACGCACTTTTCCTTGAGGCATTTCACTTTGTCCCTTGGCTTTCCTATCTTCTCGCGCTCGTGCTTTCGGTGCTTTGGAATTTTACCCTCAACCGAAAGTTCACCTTTCGCTCGGCAAACAACGTGCCCATCGCTATGCTGAAGGTCGCCGTGTTTTACCTTGTGTTTACCCCCCTTTCCACCTGGTGGACTGCGGTGCTTACGGGGGAAAGCGTCGGTTGGAATGAGTATGTCGTTCTCGTTTTGACGATGCTCGTGAACTTCGTCAGCGAATTTCTCTACGACCGCTTCATCGTTTTCGGAAAAAGCATTGATACGGCGGTCAAAAAGGATTAAGTCCATAAAAAACCACGCGACGGTGTCGCGTGGTTTTTCTTCTTATTTTTTACCGATAAAAAGGCTGATGCCCTGCATTTGGAGCTTGCCGTTTTCGCACCTTGCGTTTTGCGCGAGAACAGTGGTGCAAGTGTCAAGGGGCAGCTCGTATTCTCTTTCCGAGGGATTGATGGCGATAACGAGGGTATCTTCGCCGTCCGTGCGCTCAAAGACAAAGGGATAGCCCGCGTTTACGATGCGATAATCGGCATCTGCCCAAAGGGCGGGCGTTTCGCGGTGCAATTTCACGAGCGTTTTGACAAAGGAGAGGAGCGAGCCTTCATCCTTCTCTTGAGAAGCAACGGTGGGCGCGCCCTCGCGGCTGTCGGTGGGGAGATAGGGGGTGTCGCTTTCCGAGAAGCCGTGGTTTTTGCCCTCACACCATTGCATCGGCGTTCTTGCGCCCGTGCGGATATAGCCGCCCTCCTTGGTGGGAAGACCCTCAATAAAGTCCATACCGATCTCGTCGCCGTAGTAGACGAAGGGGACCCCGGGCATTGTGAAGAGAAAGGTCAAGGCACACTTGATCTCGGGGACGGTGCGCCCGTAGGCGAGGCGAGGGATATCGTGGTTGCCCGTGATGTGTCCGATGTAGCCGCGGCCGCGGATCTCCTCAAGGTCGCGCAAGAAGACCTTTAAGTATTCATTGATGTCGCCCTTGCCGTCGCGGTGGAAGAAGCTGTCGCCAAGGAAAAGACGGGTCGTATTTCTTCCCTTCTCGTGGCGGAAAAGCGAGGTATATGCACTTTGCCCCGAATGGAGGAGAAAATCGAGGTCAAAGTGCGCGTTTATGGCATCGCGCGGGAAGCCCCACTCCGAGATCAAAAGGCACTCGGGGTTTTTCGCGTGCATATACTCCTTAACTTTCTTCCAAAGCGCCTGCATATAGCTTCCGTCCGTGTCGCCCTTGATGAGGGACGCCGCCATATCGACGCGGAAGCCGTCGGTACCCATATCCATCCAAAAGCCGATGATGCGCTTCAATTCCTCGAGCGTTGCGCGGCAGTCGGGATGGTCGCAGGGGAGCTGCCAAGGGCAGCGGGGATCGGGATGCGCGTAGCCGTAATTGAGCGAGGGTTGATGCCAAAAGAAATTGTTGATGTAGTTGCCGTCACGCTCGGCGTAGCCCGATATGCCCGCGCCATAATCGAAGGCCCCCTCTGTCCAGATATAGCGATTGGAAAACTCGTTTTTCTCCGCCTTTTGGGACTCCAAAAACCACGGATGATAGACCGAGGTATGCCCCGCTACGAGGTCAAAAAGCACGCGCATTCCTCTTGCGTGCGCCTTGTCGCAAAGCTCGCGGTAGTCCTCGTTCGTGCCGTAGCGAGAGGCGACCTTGTAGAAGTCGGTAACGTCGTATCCTGCGTCGAGGAAGGCGCTCTCGTTGATGGGGTTGAGCCAGATGACGTTAAAGCCGCATTCTTCGATATAGTCAAGCTTTTCGATGACGCCGCGCAAATCGCCGATGCCGTCGCCGTTCGTGTCGTAAAAGGATTGCGGATAGATCTCGTAGACCACCGCATTCGAAAGCCAATTTGTCATACATTCCTCCATAGGATGCGATTTTTCCGTCCCTATTGTAACAAAAAAAGTGTACAAAGTCAATACTGCTTGGTGAGTTGCTGCTTTTTATCTGCTTTCCTCTTGACAAATAAATGAATCCGTGATATACTATACCTCGGAATCCGATGCATCGATATTCGAGGTATTGGAGTTTTATGATTTCGTCTAGCGAGTTCGTTTTATGAGTTTGGGGTTTATTGTTTTGCCTTTAGGTTTTGGGTTTTAGGTTGAATGAAATGAATTTGAAGGAGAAGCTGTTATGAAAATGGAAAAAGATCTTGTAAAGGGCGGCGCGGCATTGGCTGTGCTGAAGGTGCTTTCCGAGGGAGAGTCGTACGGGTATGAGATCATTGAAAAGCTGGCGGCACGTTCGGAGAACGTCTTTCGCTTGAGCGAAGGCACGCTTTACCCTATCCTGCACGCGATGGTAAAAGAGCGATATTTGGAAAGTTTCGAAAAGGAAGCGCCCGCATCGCGCCGTGTACGGCGGTATTATCGCATAACCGCTTTAGGGAAAACGCATTTTGCTTATCTCTTGGCGGCGTGGCGCGAATTTGCAACGGGTATGGAGGGCGTTCTCGCGGAGGAAAAACGATGAAATCGGCGGAAGATTATCGCACGGATGAAGCGTTTGATCTGGAAGAAGCAATCTTCCGTTATAGCAATCATATTGCGGCGGATGTGAAATCCTCGCGCAAACGCCGTGCGATTGCCGAGGAATATGCGGCACACATTGAGGATGCGGTATACCACGAGATGCTCTCGGGCTGCTCCGCGCGCGATGCTTTTTTCCGCGTTTGCGAGCATCTCGGCGAGCCTATGAAGCTTCAAGAAATGCTTGCTTGTGTACACAACCGCGACCCACTTCCCTCTTACGTGAAGTGGCTTCTGCTTGGCGCACTCGTTTCTGGCATCGCGGCACTGTATTTTCTTGTTGAGAACGCTGTTCTTGCCGCGTGGATCATTTTGGCTTTACAGATCACGCTTCTCATTTTGGGTCTGCGATTCGCCTATCTTCTTTATCGCGCAGTTCGCGCATTCCGCCTTCGGCGCGAAACACTCACAAAGCTACGCCGTTACGCGCAAAATCACGGCTTGGAATTTACCGTGTGCGGATCGGGATATGCGGGCACATTTCAACCGACGAGCCGTGCGGATGTTTTAATCGACACGCCCGAACGTCGCTATATTCTCTCCCTTTGGGGCACATTACACGCGCGCAGACATTTGCATTTAACCGATGTTGGACTGTATATGCACTCCGAAATTTTCGGCTATGCCAATCTTTATACCCGTGTACACCATTTCTTTGTACCGGGATTTTATCTTGCACTTCCTAAAGGGCTCTCTTATTTTTCAATGGTACACACCGAGCTTACCGATGCCCCCAAGGGAACGCATCTTTTGCCGAAAGTTGCTTGGGAAGCACACGAACATCCCAACAAGGAAAACGTCCGCATCCTCCTTCTCTCCCCCGTACCCTTTAAGACAAGTTTACTTATTTCGGGCAGAGAAAACGAGGCATTTGACGGCGATCCTTTTCTCGATACCTTTGTTTATTCCACCACAGGCTTTCTCTCTTATTTGAACGGAGAGCGCATTGAAACAGACGGAAGCTTTCGTCGCAAGCCAATCGGCAAGGAAAAATGAAGAAAAGCACCTGAAGGATGCAATGTCGTAAAACGATACCTCGATATCCGAGGTATGCATTCACTAAAAAGCCTGCCGCATTTGTGGCAGACTTTTTTCTGGGGTGACAGGAAGAAATTACAACTATATAAGATCACGGCATAAGCTGTGTATATCATCAATTTCGCAAGGAATTGCATATCATCAACACGAAGTGCTGTATATCATCAAGCCGCAGGTAAGATGCGCGCTGGCGCGTGATGAGATACAGCCCCGCAGGGGCTGATGATATACCAAGCCTGCGGCTTGGATAAAAAAGAACGAAGCAACAGCTTCGTTCTTTTTTGGCACCCGCAGCGGGAATTGAACCCACAACTAGCCCTTAGGAGGGGCTTGTTATATCCATTTAACTATGCAGGCGTATGAGGGAAAAGCGATTGGCTTTTCCCTATTTTGTCAGATTTTCAAGGTGTGATTTTCTACGGCTTCAGAGGAAGAATTGGTAAAGGCAACGTCGATGCGATCGCCAAAATAAGTGATGGCGGCACCAAGAAAATCCGTTTCGGTGAGCGCAGAGCCCACAACGATGGGATAGTCGTGCGGAACGATGCTGCGCGTGTTGCCCTTGAGGAGCGTGAAGCATTTGTGATAATGCCCACACAGCATAAATTTGATGCCGAGGGCGTGGAGTCTTTCCGTCCATTCGGCATAGACGTCGCTCTCAATACGGAACGCATCATTTGCCGACATCGTGGTCATATTGGGGCAAATATGCGTGACCACAAGGTCAAATCTCTCGTTTTTGTCAACAAGAATTTGCAAAAATGCGGTTTGTGCGCGGCGATATTCGTGGAAGCGGTTAAGACCGCGGTACTTTTCGGGTACGTCCTCGGTGTTATCATACTCGCGCGCCTTGTCGGGCTTATCCTCGCCGCAGTCCAGCACGATGCCGCGCAGGGTGCCGATGCGGAAGGTATAATAGGTATTGCCGTTCGGGGCGGGAAAATACTCGGTAAAGCGCTCAGCGAGGCGTCCTCTTGTGTCGTGGTTGCCGCGCGAGAACACCATAGGGACAGCCCCTGCGCCGATCTCACCGAGAAAGCGAAGGACGTCCATATAATTTTCTTCGGTTTCCACTTCCCCGATGTCGCCGTTGACCACGAAAAGGTCGGTGTCATCGCCAAAATAGGCGGCGGTCTTCTTTGCCGTTTCAAAGCGGTAGTGGACGTCGGCTACGTGGTATATGTGGATGTTTTCCGTCTTTTCGAGGGGACGGAAGGAGAAGCGCACGCTTTCGTGGGGGGCAAAGGTGGTAAAGTACGCCTGCTTTCCTTGGCTTGCGCGGAAAACAACGGTGTATTCGCGGGCAGAATCCAGCACGGCCACGGGAACGCGGATCTTAAAAAAGTCCGCCTCGGCGCGGCAAACACCGGCGCGCATATCGTGGTAGATTTCTTCCCCGATCTCAAGGAGCACCATTCCCTTTTCCTTGACGGCGACTAAAATTTCGTAATCTTCCTCTACGGCACAAACCGTGGGGGCAAAGCGCAAAAAGCTCGATTCAGTCATTCTCATTCTCCTCGACGGGCGTTTCTTCGGGGGTGATGTACGAGGCGAGATGGGCGATGAAGGCTTCGTCCGCATTGATACGAATGAGCGCGGGCTCATCCCCCTCAAAATAAAGAAGCGTATAGCTATCCGCCAAAAGGTGGGCGGAATAATTGGCAACGGGGAGCGCGGGATGCTCGTTTTTTGCGTTCGTGTTGCTTTGGATCTCCATCACGGCAGAAAGCGACGAAAGGGAGAGCTTTCTTTGTGTAAAGTCCTTTTTGCCCTGCACGCGGACGATGAGAAGGTAGTCGCCGTCCTCTTCGGCGATAACGTCATATCGGTACGCAGTGCCGATGTAACGGATAAAGATGTAGGCGGCAACGATGAGTGAGATAAAGATGACCGCCTGCCCGACGACGGGCGTTGTGAGCTTTAAAGCAAGGGCGACAAAGCCAAGCGCGGCGGCGCCCAAAAAGATGAAAAAGGCAAGATAGGTATTTTTACGGTCGCCACGGCAAAGATAGGAGAGCTTGGGCGTGTTCATCGGGGTAAGTCCTCCTCGTCGATCTTATACTTAGAGAAGGGCATTTTGACGATGTTTTCGCCGTCCGACGCCTCGGCTTCATAGACGCAAATGTGCCCAAAGGGCTTTTCCTCGTCCCCGAAGTAGATGTCCACGCGCATCCAAACGGCATCCTTGAAATCGACGCCGTCAAAGACGAGCTTGCCGTAGCGGTACATATACGCATCGTCCTCGTGCAAATACGAGGCGTTATAGGTGCGGTAGTCCCCTTCCTCGCTTTCCGTTTTGTAGGATGCGGTCAGCGTGTAGCGGAAAAGTCCGTCCGCAGGGGCGGGCGTTTCCTTGAGCTTGTAAAACGCGGCGACCTTGGGAAGCGTGCTTTCGTTATAGCGCACGGTGACTTGCAGGTTGCCCGCGTCCTCCACCACGATGAGCCCCGATGCGAAGAAGTTTCCGTCGTCCGCGCTGTCGTAGGGAAAACGAATATTTTGGGTTTTTGCTTCAATGCTTCCGCCCATCTCGTGATAATATTCCGTCAAGGGCGAGGTGAATACCATACGCACGGTGTCCTTGGGGTAATGCTCCGCAACGTAGATGCGAAAGAACACCGCCGCAAACACAAGACAAAGGCACAAAGCAAGGCAAAGCGCCATCGCTTTTCGAAACATTTTCATATCCTTTCGCCCCTTTCTGATTTACTTTTATCATTATACTACATTGCCATCGCAAAGTCAAATACATTCCTTAAATTTTTTTGGTTTTTTTCAGAAAAAAGGGCAAAAAAATCCGCATTTCCCTCTTGACAAACTATAAAATAAAAGGTATAATGATTTGTACGGTTGTGAAAAAGCGGCCGTAGAAATCGGGTGATTGTATGAAATTAGATTTAAGAGCACTCCTTGCGGGCGAATACAGAACGCTTCCCGTTCTTTTTGATCTTTCGCTCACGGCGGCTCACGGCAATCATTTCTCCGGTTTGACAGACATTCGCTTTGATACACCCTTGCACGTGGAGGGCACCATTACCAACACGTCGGGTTATATTCGAATGTTGCTGACTTTATCGGTCTGTTACACGGCGCCTTGTGCGCGGTGTCTTGAGGACGTTTCGGGCAGCTTCTCCTTCAATGTGGAGCGCACGGTGGTCACGCCGAAAATGGCAGAGGACCTTTCCGAGGACCGCATTGACGAGCTTGTGGTGGTGGAAGACGGTTTCCTATCGCTTGACGAGCTCCTGACCGAATGCCTTGAGCTTTCTCTTCCTTTCCGCTTCTTGTGCCGCGAGGACTGCAAAGGTCTTTGCCAAAGATGCGGCAAGAACTTAAACGACGGTCCTTGCGACTGCGTAGAGAAGGAAATCGACCCCCGCCTCGAGCCCTTGCGCAGGCTTCTCGAAGAAATGAAGGCGGAAGACAGCCAAGACGGAAGCACCCAGGTTTCACCTAACATTGAAAAAAAATAAAAATACAGGCTTAACTGTTCACAGGAGGTTGCAAAATGGCAGTACCAAAGGCAAAAACATCGAAGGCTCGCAGGAACTCCAGACGCGCAAGCGTCTCGAAGCTTGAGGCTCCCGCAATGGCAAAGTGCCCCAACTGCGGTGAGATGAATCTCGCTTACCGCGTTTGCAAGAAGTGCGGTTTCTACGATGGCGAGAAGGTTCTCGACAAGGTAGAGGGCTAATTCGTGATAAAACGGTGCCAAACGGCACCGTTTTTATCTTTTGCACAAAAAAGCGGCGGACACCGCCCTTTTTTTATAAAATTGGTATTTTTCTCTTGACATTCGTGATTTTGCGTGGTATAATATCCTTGTATATGGAGTAGAGTTTTTTCTCTACCTCGCGAATGATGTAAAACAAACAGGTGGGTACATATGAAAAAAAGAATTTTTGCACTTTTACTCGTGATCGCGCTGCTTCTGTCTTGCGTGATGATGCTGACCTCTTGCCCCGATAAGACCCCCGACAACGGCGGTACGCAGGGCGGCAATAACGGCGACGGCGGCAACAATGGCGGCACGCAGGGCGACGGCGAGCTCAACCTCGACGAAGGCGTAGACGGCGGTGTTTTGGGTGGAAACACGGTCATTACCGACCCAAGCGACCCCGAAGCAGGCAAGGACGCAGAAAACAAATACACCCCCCACTGATTATTTCATTCCTGTTTTTGCAGGACAAAAGAAGGCAGGAATGCCTTCTTTTCCTTTTTGAGGAGCTTTTATGGAAGAAAATTTTATGAAGTTAACCGACCTTGTTCCCGTGATTGAGGAGATGGTATCCTCGGGCGGTGAATTTTTGCTCCACCCGCAGGGCGTGAGTATGCTCCCCTATCTGCGCGAGGGGAGAGATTCTGTGATGCTGTGCGCCTTGCAAAGAGCGCCCAAGCGAGGGGATATTCTATTATACCGACGCCCCTCGGGCACCTTGGTTTTGCACCGTGTCGTTCGGGTAGAAAAGGACGGCACCCTTTCAATGCGCGGTGACAATCAGTATTTTATCGAGCGCGGCGTAAAAAAAGAGCAGGTCATCGCCACGGTCAAGCGATTTTTCCGTGACGGCAAGGAGATACGTACCGATGCACTTCCCTCTCGTATGTATCGCGCAAGACGCACGCTAAGCTACCCCGTTCGCCGTGTATGGCGCGCGCTTGTGCGCCGCACAAAGCGATGCTTTAGGAGAAAGATTGATGACTGAAGAAAAAAACATTTATCATCCCAAAAAGCCCAAAAGCGCTTGCGACTCTTGCATTCACTTCGTGTTTGACGACGACTATGCCGAGGAAGTGTGCGAGGTTGCTTTGGACGAGGACGAGATGCTTGCCTACGGTTACGGCGTGCGCCGTGACTGCCCGTACTATCAGTATCGGGACGAGTATATTAACGTCAGAAAGCAGATCTAAAGGAATAAAAAAACCGCAGACGCACGCGTCTGGGGTTTTTGTTTTGGAAATTATGCCTTACCGAGCATACTTGCGATCTCGTCGCCGAAGTTGTCTTCTCTCTTCTGAAGACCCTCGCCCTTATCGTAGCGATAGAAGGCAACGACCTTGATGTCGCCGCCAAGCTCCTTGGCGGTCTTAGCAACGTATGCGCTAACCTTCATATTGTCTTCCTTAACGTATGCCTGCTCTACAAGGCAGTTGTTGTCGTAGAACTTGCCGAGCTTACCCATAATGATGCCCTCAAGCACCTTTTCGGGCTTGCCCTGCATCTTGGGATCCTGCTCCATTTGCTTAAGAAGGATCTCCTTCTCCTCTGCGATCACGGAAGCGGGAACTGCAGCCTTATCCACATACTGGCAGCTCATAGCGGCAACCTGAAGTGCGATATTCTTTGCGAATTCCTTGAATTCTGCCTTTTCTGCGATCTCGGCGGCGGTTTCAAACTTCACGATAACGCCCGTGACGCCAGCGCCGTGAACGTAGGTGGAAACGATGCCGTCCACAACGAGGAAGCGGCGGAGGCTGAGCTTCTCACCGATGGTGAAGGTCTTCTCTTGGAAGGTTGCCTCAACGGTGTCCTCGGTGCCGTCAAACTTGCAAGCCATCAGAGCCTCAACGTCTGCGGGGCGATTTGCGATGATGGTGCGGAGGATGCCGTCAACGAAAGCACGGAAGGTTTCGTTCTTAGCAACGAAGTCGGTCTCGGAGTTGACCTCGACCATAGCGGATACGCCGCCCTCGGAAAGGATAGCGACAAGACCCTCGGCAGCGATTCTGCTTGCCTTCTTAGCGGAAGCGGCAACGCCCTTCTCGCGAAGAACCTTGATCGCCTTCTCGAAATCGCCGTCTGCCTCGACGAGCGCGTTCTTACAGTCCATCATGCCGCAACCGGTCTGCTTTCTCAGTTCGGCAACGTCTTTTGCGGTAAATGCCATTTTTCGTTCTCCTTAATCTTGATTATTCTGCTTCTGTTGCGGTCTCTTCTGCTGCAGGAGCTTCCTCGACAGCAAACTGCTCGCCGCCCTTGC
>JAZSBJ010000111.1:0-15090 GCA_045602305.1 Eubacteriales bacterium
TACGATCCGACTTCCCGACGGGACCCTGCCCGTTCCCCCCGAAAAGCTCCCCCTTGCTTTAGCGCCCGCGATGCCGCCCGACCTTTCGCTCTACCGTGCGATCGCGGTGGGCGACGGCTTTCACCCGCGCTATGACGCCAAAGCAAAGGAATACCGCTATCAGATTTTATCCACCCCCGTTTTAAATCCCTTTTATCATCACCGCGCGTGGCAGGTGTATTTCCCGCTTTTGCCCGATGCGCTTGCGCGAATGAACAGAGCCGCGCGTCACCTTTGCGGCACGCACGACTTTTCCGCCTTCCGCGCCGAGGGCTCGCCGACGCGCTCGCCCGTTCGCACCGTCTTTGACTGTCACGTCGAGCAGGACGGAGCATTATACACCCTCTCCATCACGGGGGACGGATTCCTTTACAATATGGTTCGTATCGTGACGGGCACGCTCCTTGCAGTCGCTGTGGGAAAGATGGAGCCCGACGACGTCGCTGCCGTTCTCGCATCCAAAAACCGTCCCGCCGCAGGAGCGACCGCCCCGCCCGAGGGGCTTTGCCTTTGCAAGGTTTTTTATGACGAAAAGGATTTTCTAAAGTCTTCCGATATTGGAGAAAACTAACCCGTCTTTTTCTCTTTTTTGCTTGGTATACTATGTTTGAAACGGCAAAAAGGAGATGCTTATGAAAAGAAACGTTCCCCCGCAGAGAAGGATTCTAGGGAAAAGCCGCCGCTTTTTCTTCTCCTTTTGTGCGGGGGCTTTGCTTATGTGTGCGACGCTCGGCACGGTGCTTTCGCTGACTGCGGACATTTCTCCCAAGATGGACGAAGCGCTCTTCGAGCGTGCGGGCGCGGATAAAACGACGCACCTATACTATTACGACGCCGAAAAGGAAGCCTTCGCGGAATGGCGCGAGGAGCGCATTCTCGCGGGCGAATACTGCCTGCGCCTTGACGAAGAGGAGATCCCGCGGACGGTGTGCGACGCCTTCGTCGCGATGGAAGACCACCGCTTTTACCGCCACGCGGGGGTGGATGCTTTACGCACCGCAAAGGCGGCGTTCAATCGCCTTTTCGGGGGAAAGGAGCGCTTTGGCGGCTCCACCATCACCCAACAGCTCATTAAAAACATCGGCGGGGAGCGCGACAAGACCGCAAAGCGCAAGATACGGGAGATCACACGGGCGCAAATGTTAGAGATGCGCCACACCAAGGAAGAGATCCTCACCGCCTATCTCAACATTGTCCCTATGGCAGAGGGGTGCGTCGGTGTGGGTGCCGCCGCGGAATGCTACTTCGGCAAAAAGATATCCGAATTGACACTTGCCGAGGCGGCAAGCCTTGCCGCCATCACTCCTGCCCCCGCACGGCTCAACCCGCGCAAGGACCCCGACGCGCACACAAAGCGCCGCAACCTCGTCCTTTCGCGGATGGCAGAGCTTGGGTATATCACCGCAGACGCGTGCCGCCTTGCACAAAGCGAGCAGCTTGCCCTCGTCCCCAAAGCGGAACGAACGGACGCGCCCCGTTCTTGGTATGCCGAGCGCGTTCTTTTTGAGGTCAAGGAGCGCTTTTTAGAGGAAGGCTATACCGAGAGCGCGGCAAACGCCCTCATTTACGGGGGCGGGCTTCATATTTATACCGCCCTTGATAAAGAAGCGCAGGCGGCGGCAGAGCAAGCCTTTTCTGCCAAAGCCGAGAGAGGCGACGGCTTCCACGCGGGCGTGACCGTCTTTTCGCCTATCACGGGAAAGCTCGTCGCGCTCGTCGGTGACCTTGGACAAAAGGCGGGCAACCGCCTCTTTAGCTACGCGACGGATATGCGCCGCGCCCCGGGCTCGGTCTTAAAGCCGCTCGCCCTCTACGCGCCCGCCTTAAACGAGGGGCGCATCACCGAGGCAAGCGCCTTTGACGACGTTCCGCAGAGCTTCTTCGGCACGCAGGCTTGGCCCAAAAACACCCCCGACGTGTACGACGGGCGCATTCTCGCCAAGGACGCCCTCATCCATTCCAAAAACACCGTTGCGGTGTCGCTCTACCGCCTTTTGGGCGCAGAGCATATCTATGCAACGCTAAAGAACGGCTTTCGCCTTTCGGGGCTCGTGCGCCGAAGCGAGGACGCCGCAGGCAACGTGCGTACCGACCTTGCCGAAGCCCCCCTTGCCCTCGGCGAGCTGACGCACGGCGTCAGCCTTTTTGAGATGACGCGCGCGTATCTCCCCTTTTGCAGAGAGGGACGCATCTCGCGTGGGGATACTCTCATCCGTGTGGAAAACGGTGATGGGCGGGTGCTTTTGTCCGAGAACGGTACGGACGAGGAGATCCTCTCTCCCCAAACGGCGTCCGTGATGACGCATATGCTAAAGGGCGTCGTAGAAGAGGGAAGCGCCAAAGCGCTCGCGTTACAAGCACTCGTCGATACGGCGGGCAAAACGGGAAGCTCGGGTGGCAACCGTGACAGATGGTTTATCGGCTATACGCCCTACTATCTTTGCGGCGTTTGGTGTGGGTACGAAACGGGGAAAACGCCCGTGTCGGGCACGCCTCACCTTTCCCTATTTGACGCCGTGATGATGCCCTTGCACGAGGCGCTCCCCGACGACGGGCTTCTCTCCTTCGCGGTCGCTCGCGGGCTTCACGAGGTCACGGTGTGCAAGGATTCTGGCGAAATGCAAACAATTCTTTGCAAAGAAGACGCGAGAGGGGATCGAAGCGCCAAGGTCTTGCTTCCCGTATCCGTGCATCCTCTATCCTGCAAAATGCACAAAAGCGTCTTTTACGACGAAGAAAACGGGGGCGTTGCCTACCCGCCCTCTAAAGGACGGGAGGGAAAGCTTAAACGGGTGTCGCTCATTGAGTTCTACGACCGCGCCTTCCCGTTTGAGGTCACCGTCAAGGACGCCGAGTTCGTTTATCGCGACCCCGAGGGGAAGGACGCGCCCGAAGGGGATCTCCCTTTTTTCGCCGCCGCGATCCCAAACGGCGTCTATATCGGGAAAAGCCACGAGGGACGTCCCTATAACGCCGCCGCGCGCAAGGTGCCTTTCCCCCTTGTTGACACCGAGGAAGAAGACACACCGCCCGTCTTGCGTCGCCGTCCCCTCATTCCCAAAAGAAACAAACTGCCGCGCTTTCGCTTTTGGACGCGCTAGGGCAAAAAGAAAAAGGGCAAAACTCGCCCTTTTTCTCCCTTTTACGAAAAAAGATGGGGCATCTATTGACAAAAACGGAATTATCATATATAATGTTACTAATTGCAATATTATTTCACCGTAAAAGGAGTGTGGTTTTTGTCAATGGACCCGAGTAGTTATTTATACTTATTTTTGTGTTGCGTTTTGATTTTACTTAGTGCTTATTTTTCGTCGGTGGAGAGTGCGCTTTCCTCGATGAATAAGATTCGCGTGAGAGGCTATGCCGACGACGGCAACAAGCGCGCCCGCCGTGCCTTGCGCCTTGAAGCAAACTATGACCGTACCATCACCGCCATTTTGGTGGGTAATAATATCGTAAATATCGCGTGTGCGTCCTTGGCGACACTGCTTGTTTTTCGCATTTTCGATGCGTTTGAAAGCAATCTTTCCGAGGGTGTGATCACGGTAATTACGACCGTTATCACCACAGTTGTGATCTTCCTTGCCGGCGAAATGATCCCCAAAAGTTATGCGCGTGCGCACAGTGACCAGTATATTATGCTGATGTCGGGCTCTCTTTCGTTTTTGGTGACGATCCTCACGCCTGTGGCTTTTCTGTTTCAGTCGGTGTCCCGCCTCGTGCAAAAAATCGTAAAGGCGGAAGAGGCACCCACCGTTACCGAAGAGGAGCTGACGGGCATTATCGAAACGGTCGAGGAAGAGGGCGTCATCGACGAGGATAGAGGCGATCTCTTACAATCCGCCCTCGTATTCTCCAAAAAGAAGGTGGCAGACGTCTTGACGCTCCGCGAGGACGTCGTGGGCATCGAGCGCAGTATGGACGAGGACGAGATCCTCGAGATCATCAAGCAAAACAAGTATACCCCACTGCCCGTTTACCGCCGCGACCTTGACCACGTGCTCGGATTTCTTTCCGTGCGCACCTACTTAAAGGCGATTGCCGAAAACAAGCCGCGCAACCTCGGCTCTATGATCACGAAGCCCTATTTCGTCAGCCACGAGGCAGACATTGACGACGAGCTTGCCAAGATGAGCAAAAACAAGACTTCCATCGCCATCGTGCGCGGCAAGCGTAACGAGGTTTTGGGTCTTGTCACCGTCGAAGACTTCCTTGAGGAGCTCGTCGGCGAGATCTTTGACGAGGACGACGTCGTCAATCACGAGTTTATGAAGCTCGGCGGCAACTATTTTGACGTATCTCCCACGCTTTTCCTTGCGGATGCATTCCGCCGTATGAAATACACGCCCCCCGTCAAGGTGCCCGCGCGTATGACGGTTGCGGTGTTCGTTGCCGAAAAGCTCGGACACACGCCCGAAGAGGACGATACCTTTACCTGGCACAACCTCACCGTTGCGGTCAAAGAAGTAGAGGATGGGCGTTTGTCTAGGCTCACCTTCCATATTGAAACTGCCCGTCTTGCAACCAAGAAGCAAGAGCCCTCTGAGGAGGTGATCTCCGAATGAAGGTTTCCTTGATCATTCCCTTGGCACTCGTGCTTTTGTTCTTCTCTGCCTTTTTCTCTGGCTCGGAGATTGCCTTTATGAGCGCCAACCCCCGCCGCCTTGAAAAGGCGGCAGAAAAGTCGCCTTCAGCGCGCCTTGCCTTTAAGCTTCAATCCCACTTTGACAAGATACTCGGCACTCTGCTTATCGGCAACAACCTTGTGAACACCGCGCTTTCCTCGGTCGCCACGATGTTCGTGGTCGCTCTGCTCCCCGGCAACGACGGCGTGGGTGCCACCATCGCCACCGCCGCTGTCACGGTGCTGGTTCTCGTGTTCGGCGAGATCGCGCCCAAGATCATTGCCAAGCAGTCGGCACTCTCGTTTACGCAAATTGTAGCGTATCCTTTACAAATCGTCATTTGGATCCTCACCCCCGTTGCCGCGCCCTTCGTCGCGGTCACACATCGCCTCTTCCGCAAGAATGAGGAAGAGCCCACCGTTACCGAGGACGATCTTTCCACCATCATCGAAACGGTTGGAGAAGAGGGGGTTCTAGACGAGGAGAGAAGCGACCTTCTGCAATCCGCGCTCGATTTTGCCAATACCACGGTGGGCGAGATTTTAACGCACCGCTTGAAATGGGACGCCATTGACATCCACGACGACCCCGACACGATCGCCAAGATCATCTCCGAGAGCGTTTACAGCCGCTTGCCCGTTTACGAGCACGACTTTGACCACATCATCGGCGTTTTGAACGTCAAGCATTACTACCGCGTTTTGGTGGAAGAGGGCGAGATCGCCGACCTTCGTGCCCTTCTCAAGGAGCCTTCCTTCGTTTACACCAATATGAAGCTCCCTGCCGCCCTTGCGGAAATGCGCGAGGAGCAGAAC
Source organism: Eubacteriales bacterium (assembly GCA_045602305.1). Lineage (GTDB taxonomy): Bacteria > Bacillota > Clostridia > Oscillospirales > CAG-272 > UBA1740. Next base: position 5,483 of record JAZSBJ010000111.1, read on the forward strand.
CACGTAGACTTCGTCCTTGACGAGTACGGCGGCATTATGGGTATCGTCACGATGGAAGATATCCTTGAGCAGCTCGTCGGCGACATTTGGGACGAGAGCGACGAGATCGAAAACGACTTCGTTCAAACGGATGAGAACACTTGGGAAGTGCGCGGCGACGCGAACGTCGAGGATATGTTCGATATGTTAGACTTCGATTACCGCGATTTCGAATCCGACTTTACCACTGTCAGCGGCTGGGCGATCGAGATGCTCGACGCCGATCCGCACGAGGGCGACAGCTTCGCCTACCGCAATCTCTACGTCATCGTCACCGAGATGGGAGAAAACCGCATCGAACGGCTTTCCGTCGTTGTCAACGAGGAGCCCGACGAGGACGAGGACGAGTAATACCGAAAAGGGCTTGGTTTTATGACCAAGCCCCTCATTACGAAACGAGTTCAAGTTATGAAGAAAAACGATTTTATTAAGGGAATCTTGCACGGTGTGCCCATCTGTCTTGGGTATCTCGCCGTAGCCTTTTCCTTTGGCATTTTCGCCGTGGGACAAGGGCTTTCCATTGCAGAGGTGGTCCTCATCTCTATGACCAACGTCACCTCGGCAGGACAGCTTGCAGGCGTGCCCATCATCGTGGCAGGGGGAAGCCTTATCGAGCTTGCCTCAACGCAGTTTATCATCAATTTAAGATACGCCTTGATGTCGGTATCTCTTTCGCAAAAGATGGATAAGAGCGTGCGCCTTATCGACCGATTCCTTATCGCCTTTGTGAATACGGACGAGGTGTTTGCCGTATCCGCGGTGCAGCCGGGCGGCGTTTCGCGCTATTATATGTACGGACTGATCACGACGCCCTATCTCGGCTGGGCGCTCGGCACCGCCCTTGGCGCCATCGCGGGCGACATTCTTCCCGCCATCGTTTCCACCGCCCTCGGCGTTGCCATTTACGGAATGTTTATCGCCATCGTCGTGCCCGACGCCAAAAAGCATAAGCCCACCGCCCTTTGCGTGCTTCTTGCCATTGCGCTGAGCGTTTTGTTCTACTACACCCCCGTGCTTTCAAAAGTGCCGAGTGGCTTCGTCGTCATCATTTGTGCCGTCGTTGCTTCCACGATTTTCGCAATTTTCGCTCCCATTGATACAAAAGCGAAAGGGGGCGACACGCTATGAGCTTCCGTCCCGAATTCTTCCTTTATCTTCTCGTGATGGCGGGCGTCACCTATCTTGTTCGCCTTTTGCCTCTTTTGCTTGTAAAGAAGAAGATCGAAAACCGCTTCGTCCTTTCCTTTCTTTACTATATGCCCTACGCCGTGCTTGCGGTAATGACCGTGCCCGCCATCTTTTACGCGACGGGCTCCACCCTCTCCGCCGTCGTCGGCTTCCTCACAGCGCTTGCCCTTGCCTATTTCGGCAAAAGCCTCGTTATCGTTGCGGGGGCGTCCTCGCTTGCCGTCTTGGCTTGCGAGCTGATTTTAACCTATCTTATATAAAAAAAGCGAATCCGCAAGGATTCGCTTTTTTTAGAATGTAACGGGTCCGAACACGGCGACCATTAAAGCATACATTAAGGGAATGGACACAACGCACAGCGTGTGGGAGATGAGTGCCATAGCCGCCCCCGTTTTGGGGCTTCCGCCGTATGCCTCGGGAAAAATGATGGTGTTTAAGCCAAGCGGTCCCGCCGTGGCGAAAAAGGCAAGGTACAGAACGAAATCCTCGACCGCGAGATGAAGCACCGAGGAAAGGAAGAGCTTGACGCCGAACATCGCGGCGAGCAAAACCACGGGAAGCACGAAAAGACGCAAAAGCGTGGCAACGTAAACGGGCTTTTCCTTTAACATTCCGCGAATGCTGTAGCCCGCGACGGTAAAGCCCGCAAGGAGCATCGCAACGGGTCCCATACAGTCGCGCAAGGAGCAAAGGGCGGTGTCAAGAAAGCTCGGAATAAAGCGTCCAAGCCCCGTTAATCCGAACAGAATTCCAAGGAAGAGAGCAACGGTGGGCGCGTTTAGAATACGCATAAGCGGGTTTTGCTTCCCATCGCCGCGCGGCACAAGCACTCCAATGCCCCAAACGTAGATGAGAAGACAAAAGGGCATATAGAATAATTTGTAGTAGGAAAGTGCCACCTCGCCAAACAGGGCAAGCACAATGGGATCCCCAACGTAGCTTCCGTTGGCAAAGGCAAGTGCGTACTTGTAAATGCCGCGCTCGGGGTCGTTTTTATCCTTGACGAAAAAGCGTGCAAGGAAAATGGCAATGCCGATGGTGAGCGCAACGCAAACGGACGAAAAAAGCAGATTGGTTGCGTGCGTCTTGATGGATTCGGGGGTGAAAAACTTTGCCATCGTAATGAAGCTGAGCGCAGGGCAGAAGATCCAAGTTTCCATCTGTGCCATCACCTTGCCCGCGTTTTCGGGTAGGATCTTCGTTTTGCGCGCCACAAAGCCGACTGCCATAAAAAAGAAAAGCATCAGCATCGGAGAGAGCGTCGCTGAAAAGGTTGTAAGCATATGTCCCCCAAAAATAAAAATCTACCAATGATTTTAGCACGCCCAAGGATGTTTGTCAACCTAAAAATAAAAAAGCACGGCGTCGCCGTGCTTTTTTTAGAGATCAAACCGTACCCGTAACGGTCAAAAGCGCCGTGCCGGGCACCGTCGTATACGCACCCGTTGCGGGGTCCTGCGTGACGGTGGCGGCGGGAACGGTGATGCGGCTTTGGGTGGTCGTAAAGACGCCCGTCGCCTCGTCGTAGGTGTAATCCGTGCCCTCGGCGAGCGTCACGCCGTCTAAGGTGACGGTGATGTTCGAGAGAATGGGGTTAAAGGTGTCGGTGACGGTGAGATCGTCGGTCGCCACGGCGGCGGTGTTCCCGCTGTTCGCGATAAGGAAGGAGTAGGTGATTTCCCCGTTCTCCGTAACGCTCGTGGGCGAGAGCGCCTTGGTGATGGAAAGCACCGCTTCCGCAATGGGTGTGATGCTTTCGCTCGCTGTCACGGGCTCAAGCAGCCCACCGCCCGTCGCGGTGACGGTGTTGACGATGCTTCCGTCCGCACCCAAGGGGGCAAACTCGTTTAAGGTCGCCGCGTAAACAAGCACTGCGTTCCCGCCAGCAGGGACGGTGATGCCGCTGATGCTAAGCGGGGGACCTGCCGTCACGGCGGGGGTTGCCTGCAACACGCCGTTCGCGTAGTAAAGAAGCGAGCCGTCCTCGTAGGAAAGCGGGGTGAGCGTCCCCGTGCCGAAGGGGTACGCGCCGAGGTCGTCGGTGAGCGTTACGCCCGAGAGGGCAGACGCGCCGCTGTTCACAAGGCTGACAGCGTAGGTGACCGTGTCCCCGGGACGGTAGCTCCCGCCCACCGCCGTTTTTGTCACGCTGAGAGTTTCAAGGATCTCGCCCGTCACGATGTTGGAGCTTGTGGCGCCGCCGCGATAGGTGAGTGTCGCTTGGTTTGAGAAAGTTGCCATAAATACCTCCGAAAAAACTGATATGGAAGTGTCTTGCCTATGACTTCCAACGACATTGTATGCCGCACGCGCGATATGCGTTCCTTGCTCTGTTTTTAAAAAAAGAAATGTTTTTTCGGAAAGCCCTTGACAAACGGCGTTTTTTATGCTATAATCACTTCATCGTGTTAAAGTTTTAGCGCGATAAAGTACAAAAGTGAAAAAACGAAAGAGGACACAACAATGAAAAAGATCTTAGCTCTCGCACTCGCAGCAGTAATGCTGTTCGCTTGCGTTTTCTCCCTTGCCTCCTGCAAGAAGTCTGACGCAGATGCTATCGCAGAAAAGGGTTACTTCGTTTGCGGTATTACTTATTACGCACCTATGAATTACTTTGACGAAGATGGCAACCTTGTCGGCTTTGACACCGAGTTTGCCGAGGCAGTTGCTGCAGAGCTTGGTCTTGAAGCAAAGTTCCAGCTCATTCAGTGGGGCTCCAAGTACAACGAGCTTAACTCGGGTGCGATCGACCTGATCTGGAACGGCTTTACCTTTGGTAATGAAACGCTTTCGGACGGATCTTCCGTTCCTCGCTCCGATTATGTAGACTTCACCTACTCCTACCTCAATAACTCCCAGTGCGTCGTTATGAAGAAGGCTGACCTTGCAGGCATCGACTCTCTCGACGACCTCAAGACGATGACGGGTGCCGCAGAGGCAGGCTCCTCGGGTGAGGCTGTGATCAAGGGCATCGAGGGCGCAACCTTAACGCCCGTTTCCGCACAGACCAACGCCTTGATGGAGGTCAAGGGCGGTCAGGCACAGTTCGCCGTTATCGACGTTCTGATGGCAGAGAGTATGGTTGGCAAGGAGGGCACCGATTACGCTGACCTCGCAATCGTTACCGCTGTTGAGCTTGAGGCTGAGGTATATGCGATCGGTCTCCGTAAGGACAGCGACTTTACCGCCAAGGTAAACGAGGCTATCGCAAAGCTTTCCGAAAACGGCAAGCTTGCTGAGATCGCTGCAAAGTATGAGCTTTCCAACGCACTCATCCCCAACATCGGCAAATAATCAAAACCGAAATTAATATTTATATCAACCACTGAGGAGTTCTTATGTCTTTTTGGCAAGTCACTCAGTTGTTGCTCGAAGGGTTTGGCCAGACGCTCCTTTTGTTTACGCTGACGCTTGTGCTCGCGTTGCCATTGGGGCTTCTGGTCTCCTTTGGCGCTATGAGCAAATTCAAGCCGCTGATGGCTGCGATCCGTACCCTCATCTGGGTCATTCGCGGTACCCCTCTTATGCTTCAACTGTTTGTTGTTTTCTACGTCCCCGGCTTCCTGTTCGGTACGCCCCTGTTTTCAGGCGCTGAGGGGCGCTTTCTCGCGGCGCTTGTCGCCTTTGTCATCAACTACGCCTGCTATTTTGCCGAGATCTTTCGCGGCGGTATTCTCGCTATCCCCCAAGGACAGTATGAGGCGGGACAGGTGCTTGGTATGACCAAAACGGAGATCTTCTTCCGCGTCATTTTGATGCAGGTCATTCGCCGTATTCTTCAGCCCACGGCAAATGAGATCATTACGCTTGTCAAGGATACCTCTCTTGCCCGTGTGATCGTGGTAATGGAGATCTTTGCGGTGAACGAGTTCGAGATCCTCTCGCGCGGTATCATTTGGCCGCTTTTCTATATCGGCGTTTTCTTCTTACTGTTTGTGGGCGGTCTTACGCTCCTCTTCAACTGGCTCGAGAAGAAGCTGTCCTATTACAAGGTGTAAGCTATGGCATTTTTAGAAGCAAAAAACATTCAAAAATCCTTTGGTGACCTGAATGTCCTTCGCGGCATTGATTTTTCAATGGAGCGCGGTGAGGTCGTCGTCATCATCGGTTCCTCGGGCGGCGGAAAAACCACCTTTTTGCGTTGCCTCAACTTCCTTGAAACTCCCAACGGGGGTACCATCTCGGTTGGCGGCGAGGAAATCTTCAATGCAGAAACGGTATATACCGATGCAGAGCAGCGCGAAAAGCGTCTGCGCTTCGGGCTTGTATTCCAGTCCTTCAATCTCTTTCCGCAATATACGGCGCGAGAAAACGTGGCAATGCCTCTCTATTTGCGCCTTTTCGAGCGTCGCTCGTCGGGAATTACGCGCCGCGAGAAACACGCGCTCAAAAAAGCGTTGCACGCCGAGGCGCACGCGCGTGCGGACGAGATCCTTGCCGAGGTTGGTCTTGCCGATAAGGTGGATTATTACCCGCATCAGCTTTCGGGCGGCCAGTGTCAGCGTGTGGCGATTGCCCGTGCGCTTGCCCTTTCTCCCGATATCCTTTGCTTTGACGAACCGACGAGCGCCCTTGACCCCGAGCTTACGGGTGAGGTGCTTCGCGTCATCAAATCGCTCAAGAGCGGCGACCGCACGATGATCATCGTCACGCACGAAATGGCGTTTGCTCGTCAAGTTGCGGATAAGGTCATCTTTATCGCGGACGGACTCATCGAGGAGATGGGAACGCCCGAGGATGTCTTTGAGCACCCCAAGAGCGAAAAGCTCAAAGCGTTTTTACACAACGATGAAATTTAACGCCGAGGGGCGCGACGGATGTCGCGCCCCCTTTCTATTGACAAAGGCTTCCGCGTTTGCTATAATGAGGGTGACAGAAATTTCCTCTCCTCTTCGGAAAACAACGAAAGGCGGAATCCTTATGAAAAAAAGAATTTCACTCGTACTCCTTTTGTGCGCGGCGCTCCTTCTTTCCTTTGCCGCGTGCGGCGCAAGATCCGATTTCGATCCCGACGCGAACGGCAGCACGGAGATGGGCGGCGATTACGGCTCGGGAAAGGGCGAATTGTCGAACGACGCTCTGCTCCCCGAGGACCGCAAGATCATCACCACCGTCAATACGCGCGTGGAAACCGAGGAATACGACGCCCTCATCGAGGGGCTCAAGGCGGCAGTCAATGCGGAAGAGGGCTATTTCGTTTCCTCAAGCTACAGCGGCAACGGCGCCGAGGAAAAAACGGCGCGCTACGCGTCCTTTGAGATTCGCATTCCCGCAGAGCGCCTCGCTTCCTTTACGGGCAAGGTGGGCGAGCTTGGCACGGTGTTAAGCTATAACGAGAGAGCGAACGATATCACGCTCGCTTATGTGGATATTGAAAGCCGCATTACGGTGCTTGAGGCGGAGGAAGCCTCGCTCCTTGCGATGCTTGCCAAGGCGCAGACCGTGCAAGAAAGCCTTGAGGTAAAAAAGTATCTTTCCGACGTGCAAAGCGAGCTTGCCTCGCTTCGCGCCCAAAAGAAGACGTTTGACACCCTCGTTGCGTATAGCACGGTGCATCTTTCGGTCCAAGAGGTCGCACACGCGCGTGCGGCGGACGATTCCTTCTTCTCCGAGGTCGGAGATGAATTTGTCGGCAGCCTTGCCGCCATCGGCTCCTTCTTCCGTGGGGTTGGCGTGTTCCTTCTCGGATCTTCGCCCGTTCTTCTTCTCATTGCCGCTGTTGGCGTCGGCGTTTTCTTCCTTGTGCGCTTCGTTTGGCGGCGCACGCACGCCTCTGACAAGAGCGCGTCCGATTCCTCGCATACGGATGAGAACGGCGAGAGATAAACCCCGATTTTCAAAAACGAATTTGCCCAAAACGGCAAATGCGTTTTTCTTTGGAAAATTACAAAAAAGCACTTGACAAACCCCAAAAGGTCTGCTATAATATATGGCGTTGTCGGGAATATCGCCCTGCGATGTGTACCTTTAGCTCAGCTGGATAGAGCAACTGCCTTCTAAGCAGTAGGTCGGGGGTTCGAGTCCCTCAAGGTACGCCATATGGTGGATGTAGCTCAGTTGGTTAGAGCGTCAGGTTGTGGCCCTGAAGGCCGTGGGTTCGACTCCCATCATTCACCCCAAAAAAATACAAGTCCTCGGACTTGGATTTTTTTTATGTCAAATTCAAAAGAATTTGACTATCATTCGAGCGTAGCGAGTTATTATGTTGCGAAGCAACTATAATTTTCGCTACTTGCGAATTTGAATGATAATTCGCTTCGCTCATATGATAGCAACAAGGTTGCATTATAACTCGCTTCGCTCGAATTGGCGAATTGTTGGGATACGATGGATTTGAATTCATCCGCAGAGCAGGGCAGATATGATTTCGAAATTTGAGATAGCGCTAAAAGAAGCCAACGAAACCGAAAATTGGCTTACCGTTTTTAGAAATTCCGAGTTGATAGACGAGAGCGTGTTTGACCCTATCCACAAAAAAGTGGTAAAGATAAAAATATTGCTGATAAGCTCGATAAAAACACTAAAAGGGATAGTATAAAAAGACAAGCTTCGAGAGAAGCTTGTCTTTTTTTGATGTCGTCTTATCTAAACCGATACACCGTGACCGTGTGATAGGCTTCTCCCGCGTGCAGGGGCGTGTCGCCGTGATGAATACCGTCGGGCTCCTTTTGCGTTTCAAAGCAAAAGGCGTGATATTTTTTCTTGGGAATGCCGCCCTTAAAGCAAAGCGGTCCGTGCAGGAACGCGCCCGTATACAGCTGACCGCAGGGGGATGTTGTGTACACTTCCATCGCGATGCCGCCGCCCGTAAAGCGCGCAACGAGGGGAAGGGACTGCCCGCAAACCGTCTTGATGGGTGCGTTCGCAAAAATGAAATTATGGTCGTAGCTCGGGAAATCGGACGAAAGATCCTGTCCGATGGGCTTTGCCGTGCGGAAATCGAAGGGCGTGCCCGCAACGCTTGGGCGCGCGCCCGTTGGGATCAGCTCATCGTCCACTGCGGTATAGCGGTCGGCAGAGATCTCTGCCACGTGGTCGAACACGTCGCCGCCGTCCATTCCCTTGAGGTTGAAAAAGGCGTGGTTTGTGAGATTTAAGGGCGTATCGCCGTCCGATGTTGCGTCGTAGGTGATGGAAAGAGAATCGTTCGTAACACGGTAGGTTACCTTGACCCAAAGGTTCGCAGGGTAGCCCTCCTCGCCGTCGGGCGAGAAGTGCGAAAGCGTGATGCTCTCACCCTCCGTGCGCTCAACCTTCCACACGCGGCGGTGGAAGCCGAGCACACCCCCGTGCAGATGGTGCCGCCCGTTGTTTTGTGCGAGGGTGTAGGTCTTGCCGTTCAAATCAAAGCGTCCGTGCGCGATGCGGTTGGCAACCCTGCCGATGATCGCGCCTTGATAGGGGTCGTCGTCCTTAAGATATTCGTCGAGCGTATCGTAGCCGCCGATGACGTCGCGCCCACCGTACTCCAAGACGCGCAGCGTCGCGCCGTAGGTGAGGATCTTCGCGCACAGCGAATCGGACGATAAAACGAATTCTTCAATCGGGGTTCCGTCGGGCATATGCCCGAAAAGATGCTTTTCCATAAGCGCTCCTCGGTAGTTTTTTCTCTCTTATTATAGCGTAAATGCGGGCGAAAGTAAAGAGTTTTTTCTTTTTCTTGACTTTTTCCCCTTTTTGCGCTACAATAGGAGCAAGGAAACGAAAAGGAAAAACCGTATGAAAAAGCAAGTATTCGTCATCAACGGCCCCGGCGGTGTCGGAAAAGATACCCTTTGCGCTATGGCGGCAAAGCATTTTAAGGTCAAAAACGTGTCCTCTATCACCCCCATCAAAGAGATTGCCGCGCAGTGCGGTTGGGGCGGAGAGAAGACCGACCGCGCGAGAAAATTTCTCGCCGACCTCAAGGCGCTCACCGTAGCATACAACGATTATCCCACCAAATGGATCACGAGAGAATACGAGGATTTTCTTCTTTCGGATGAGGAGATTATGTTCGTCCACATTCGCGAGGGCGAGGAGATCCGCAAGTTCGTTGCGGCGACGGACGGAAAAGCCATCACCCTGCTCGTTCGAGGCGGCAGACGCTTCCGCCATCGCGGCGGCGCCTACGGAAACGCCGCGGACGACGACGTCGAAAAGTATCGTTACGACTACGTTTTCTATAACGACCATCCCCTTGCGGAAACCGAGCGCATTTTCGTATCATTCTTATCCCGCATCCTAAAGGAACACGAATAAAACGAACCGCCGCGTGCCAAAGCACGCGGCGGGCTTTGTTACAGCAAAAAACAGATGAGGCCGGTTGAGCCCTCGTTGTTGATGCGCTCGAGCGGTTCCCCGAGCTTTGTGCGCGGCTCCCCGGGCGTATGCGCGGGCGT
>JAZSBJ010000112.1:0-5088 GCA_045602305.1 Eubacteriales bacterium
TTCCTTGGCGCTACCGCAAACGGCGAGCGCGCCCTCAAAGCAGTCGCACAGCGCGCGGCTGTCGGTGAGCAGCGTGGCATCGTAATCACCAAGTCCCAGCTCGCCCGTGTAGCGGGCTTTCTTGACCTCGGGGAATTCGGGGAGCGACGCCTCAATGGCGTCATACCAAGCGTCGTCGATGACGACGGGCATTAGGTTCGGGTCGGGGAAATAGCGGTAATCGCCCGCCGTTTCCTTGTTACGCATCGCAAAGCTCATACCCTTGATGTCGTCCCAGCGACGGGTTTCCTGCACAAGCTCCTCGGTGCCGTTTTCAATGGCGTCGATGTGGCGTGCCGCCTCGTAGGCAATGGCGCGCTCAATGGCGGAGATGGAGTTCATATTCTTCATCTCGGTACGCACACCGTACTCCTTCTGCCCTACGGGACGGACGGAGAGGTTGACGTCGCAACGCATCGAGCCCTGCTCCATACGGCACTCGGACACCTTGGCAAAGCGAAGGAGAGAGCGCAGTCTTTCAAGGTAAGCAACGACCTCCTCTGCCGAGGAAAGGTCGGGCTGGCTGACGATCTCGATGAGGGGGACGCTCGTGCGGTTGAAGTCAACGAGCGTGGTATCCGTCCAATCGTCGTGGACGAGCTTGCCCGCATCCTCTTCCATATGGATCTGCTTGATGCGAATATCCTTTTCGCCCTTTGAGGTTTTGATTTTGACCGTTCCGTTGACGGCAACGGGGGCAAACCACTGGGTGGTTTGGTAGGAGCCGGGAAGGTCGGGATAATAGTAGCTCTTCTTGTCGAAGGTGGTAGTGCGGTTGATGTGGCAGCCAAGCATCATCCCCGCCGTCATACCAAGGTCGACCACGCGACGGTTGACGATGGGGAGCATTCCGGGCATACCGCAGCAGGCGGGACAAACGTGCTCGTTCTGCTCGCCGCCGAACTTTGCGGAGCAGGAGCAGAAAATTTTAGAATTGGTGGCAAGCTCGATATGCACCTCGAGGCCAATGACGATTTCATATTCTCTCATCACTTTGCCTCCTTTTCGACAATTTCTGCCAAATAATAAAGCTTGTTTTCTTCAAATACATTGCCTACAAGCTGCACACCGTCAAGCGCAACAGCGGGAAGCCCCGTGATGGATGCGGGTGCGGTATAGAGGAGCTCATCATAGGCGAGGGTGTATTTTGCCATAAGCTCGTCGGAAGTAAATGCCGTGCGAGATGCGACGGGTATAAGCACAGCATCATAGCCCGCAAAGAGCTCGGCGAAGCGCTCCGAGATCACACGGCGCATACGGAGTGCCTTGTCATAGACCTTCATATAATTCTCGGTGGAAAGGGTTTCCGAGCCGAAAAGAATGGCGGTCTTTAAGAGCTTACCGAACGCCTCTGTGCGGCTGTTGGTGTACAGCTCATCGATGGTCTTATAGTTCTTCGTGCGGTAACCGTACTTCACACCGTCGTAGCGAGAAACGTTGTTGCAAAGCTCGGCAGACATCAAAATGCCCCAAGCAGTGCCTGCCTTTGCGATGAGCGTGTCGTCGATCTCTTCAACGGCAACGCCTGCCTTTTCAAGTGCCTCACACACCGTCTTGATCTGTGCTTGGGCGGCGGGGTCGGCGCTCTCTACGATGCTCTTTGCAAGGGCTACGCGGGTTGCCTTTTGGGGGGCGGCGGAAACGAGGGCACACTTCTCTTCCGAAAGCGAGGTGCCGTCCTTACCGTCGTGCCCTGCGATGGCGGCGAGAGCTTCTCTTGCGTCCGCTACCGTTTTTGCCGTTACGCTGACGCATTCGCCCGAGCAGGCGATGGAAAGCGTACCGAAGCGCGAAACGGTGCCATAAGTGGGCTTCACACACACTGCACCGCCAAGCGCGGCGGCGCGGCGGGGTGTGCCGTTTGCGTCAAGGCCGAGGGCAACGGTGGCTTCTCCCCTTGCAACGAGGGCGGCGGAAGCGCCGACGGCGACACCGTCCTCAGCGCAAGCGCAAAAGGCAGAGGTTTCGCCAAGAACGTCAACGCACATTTCGCCAACGTTTGCCTTGCCGACAACGCCGTAACCTGCGGCGGTGATACGGGTGACGACCTCTGCATCAAAGAGGCTCATATAGCCGTCAAGCATCTTCGAGCCTGCGGTGGTAGGGAGATCACGCGTTAAGATCATATCGTCGAATACGACGCTCTTGCCTTGGACGGGCTTTTGTTCTGTGAGTAAATATTTCATTCTCTTCCCTTCCTTTTGGCGTTATTCAACGAGGCGGGGTACCTGCCAATAGCCGTCCATCGTTTCGGGCGCACCCTTTTGCAGGTCCTCACGCTCATACTTCTTGATCACGACGTCCTCGCGCACGACGGTGGAAATGGGCAGAACGTGCACCATACGCTCGACGGCGTCGGTATCGACCTCGTCAAGGGATGCCCAGCCCGCTTCCTTTTCCGCGTAGAAGGCAAGAAAGTCGTCCTTTTCTTCTTGGGTAAGCGCCAGCTGATTTAATTTTTCAAGGCGGCGCAGTACTTCTCTATCCATAGTTTTTCCTCACTTAATCTCTGACCTTGATGTGGACCTCACGCAGCTGCTGCTCGGTGACACCGCCGGGGGCGCCCATCATAAGGTCCTGTGCGTTTCCATTGAGGGGGAATGCGATGACGTCGCGAATGGTGTCCTCTTCGGCGATCAGCATAATCATACGGTCAACGCCGGGCGCCATACCTGCGTGGGGGGGCGCACCGTAGGAGAATGCGGTGTAAAGCGCACCGAACTTTGCCTTGACGTCCTCTTTGCCGTAGCCTGCGATCTCGAACGCCTTTTCCATAATCTCGGGGTTGTGGTTACGGACGGCACCCGAGGAAAGCTCAACGCCGTTGCAGACGATGTCGTACTGATATGCAAAGATCTCAAGCGGATCCTTGTTAAGCAGTGCGTCCATACCGCCTTGGGGCATCGAGAAGGGATTGTGGGTGAAGTCGATCTTCTTAGCTTCCTCGTTGTACTCGTACATCGGGAAATCCACGATAAAGCAGAATTCATACGCGTCCTTGCGAATGACGTCGAGCGTTTCGCCAAGCCAAGTGCGGATCTCGCCTGCAAGGCGGTTGACAACGGCGGGCGCGTCACAGATGAAGAATACGGTTTCGCCGTCCTTGATGCCCGTGATGGCTTGCAGCTCGAGCTTCTGCTCGGGAGAAAGGAACTTTGCGATGGGTCCCTTGTACTCCTCGCCCGCTAGGGTGAGATAGCCAAGACCCTTCATACCGATGCTCGTTGCGAACTTAAGGGAGTCCTCAAAGAACTTCTTAGATCTTCCCTGGCAGTCGGCAACGATGCCGCGGACGGGCTTGCCCTTAAAGATGGGGAAATCGACGCCTGCAAAGAACTCGGTGAGGTCGCAGATCTCGAGGGGATTGCGAAGGTCGGGCTTATCCGTGCCGTACTTGATCATCGACTCGTTATAAGGAATGCGGCGGAAGGGGGGCTTGGAAACATCCCATCTCGAAAATTCCTTGAAGGTGTTGTAGACTACTGTTTCGGCAACGGCGAACACGTCCTCTTGCGTGGCAAACGCCATCTCGAAGACGAGCTGATAGAATTCTCCGGGGGAACGGTCCTGACGGGCGTCCTCATCGCGGAAGCAGGGGGCGATCTGGAAATAACGGTCGAAGCCCGATGCCATCAAGAGCTGCTTGAATTGCTGGGGCGCTTGAGGAAGCGCATAGAACTTACCCTTGTGCTTACGGCTGGGAACGAGGTAGTCACGCGCGCCCTCGGGAGAGGATGCGGTGAGAATGGGGGTCTGCACCTCGAGGAAGCCGAGGCTTTCCATTTGGCGGCGGAGATAGCTTAAGATCTTCGCACGCAGAACGATATTGTTATGGATCGCGGGATTTCTCAAGTCGAGGTAGCGGTACTTCAAGCGCACCTCTTCACGCGTTTCGCGGGATGCGGCGATCTCAAAAGGAAGTCCCAGCTTGCAAGGACCGAGGATCTCAAGGCTCTCTGCCTTGACCTCGATAAGTCCCGTTGCGATCTTGGGGTTGACGGTATCCTCGTCGCGCTTGGCAACGACGCCCGAAACGGAAACAACGGTTTCCTTGGAAACGCCCGCAAGGAGCGCGTCGGACGAGAGAACGATCTGCGTAACACCGTAATGGTCGCGCAGGTCGACAAAGATGACGCCGCCGTGATCGCGGACGGTGTCCACCCAACCGCAAAGGGTGACCGTTTCGCCAATGTGGGCAACGCCCAGCTCTTGACAGGTGTGAGTTCTTAACATAGTACTTCCTCCGTTTGTATGACAATCTATTTTTTACCAAGGATGCGTGGGCTATGCAAAACAAAAAAGATGCCCCGCCCACCTATGGGACGAAAGACATCTTCCGCGATACCACCCAAATTGACTGACAGCCGTCAGCCCTCTTCATTCCACCGTAACGGGGTGCGCCGTGCGGTTCTACTTCCCTTTTGGGGCTTCTTCCGCAAGCTCGGGAGTGTTTTTCCTATGCTTCCTTCACCGTCTTTTCACCAACCGACGGCTCTCTGGGAAGGGGGCGGCACAGTACTCGTTCCGTCATCGCCTTTTATTACAGTATGTAGTTTATCACGTTTTTTTGCATTTGTCAAGAGGGAAAGAAAAGATTTTTACGATAAAGAAAGGACACGCGGCTTTTGCCGCGTGCCCTTTGGAAGAAAAGCATTATTCAAGGCGCATCAAATACTGACAGTACGCATAGACATTTTGGATCTTTTTCGCCTCAACGCCGTCATCGGCGTGGATGACGGAATTGCTCGCCGAAGGAGTGCGATAGAGCTTAAAGACGATGGCGTGCTGCCCCTTGCGCATCGTGCGGATGTACTTATACTCGAATTTTCTTCCGTCGATGCCGAGCTCCGCGAACATCACCGATTCGATATCGGGGTTTGAGAAGCATTTTAGGTATTCGTCATCCCCATAGGATGCGAGGATCTCCTTTGCCTCGGCGAAGGAGATATTATAGCACTTATATTCTCCCTCGTTGAGGACGGACACCATACTGCTGTTATCAAGAAGTAGTAAGGGTTGGTTGTGGGCTTCACTCATAATTGGTTCTCC
>JAZSBJ010000113.1:0-5472 GCA_045602305.1 Eubacteriales bacterium
GGTGAGAGATGCGTCGGGCGCGCCCTCATATTCCGCCGTGATGCCGTCGGCACGGAAAAGCTCCTTTTTCGCGTGGGCAAGCATCGGAGGCGGGTCGGTCTTTTCTTGCGGAAGAATCTCCGCTTTACAGCCAACGCGCTCGGCAAGTGCGAGGAGCGCGCGCTTGGTGAAAAGGACTTCCTCGTAGGCGAGCGATCGGGTGCTTTCCTCGGGCAGAGAGAGGGCAACGAAAAGCGGACCCGTCCGCGCGATCTCTCCGAGAATTTGAAGCTCGCCCGCCGTAAAGCTCGTGAAGCCGAACACGTAAATTTCGGTGTCCTTAAAAAGTGGCTTTTCCTTTAGGATGGCGAGGAGCTTTTCAAGGTCGTCGGCAAGCGAGCCGTAGATCTCGCGGCGCTCGCCCTCGTAAAGCTCTGTAATCAGGGCAAGATCGGTCAGCTTGTCCCTTAAAACGGAATTTTCTTCAAGCGCCAAGGCGGCGCGGCGCAGATCGGCGGGACGGACTCCCGCTGCGCTCAACTCCGCTTGGGCGGAGAGCTGCTCCTTTACTGTGTCGGCGGTCGCGCGCCGTGGAGCTGTGAGAAAGGGAGAGGCGGCGTCCAGCGTTTTCCACATTAAGACGGTTTCGGCGGCGCCGTCGGCATAGCGGTAGGAAATGCCGCCCTCCGTGCGGAATACGCGGTCGGCAAGGCGGGAAAAGTTGCTCACCTCAAAAAAGAGAGGCGCGCTCGGCGGGAACAGCTCCGCTACCCGTCGTTCGGTGGAGAGGGCGAGCTGCTCGGGAACGAGCAGGATCACCTTTCTTTTTTCCTCGACCGCCCGTAAAATGCGATCCAAAAAGGGAAAGGATGAAAAATTATCGGGTAGGATGTTCAACATAAGCGTATCCTTTCCCGCGGTAAGCGAAAATGCGTTTTTTGCCGTCAAGCTCCAGTTTTTTTCTTAAGTAATGAATATAAAGGTTGAGCCTTCCGTCCTCATCTTCGTCGCCAAACGCAAGAGAAGAAAGCGTTTCTCTGGAAACGACGGCGGGGGATGCTTCGCGAAGCGCGTCGTATATGAGGCGCTCGGTAGGGGTGAGCAGGGGCGGCGCGTCATCCGCAAGAAGCGCGCAGATGCGCGACTTAAGCGCCTCGTGCAAGAAGGGGCGGGCGAGTCCCCCATCCCCAATATGCAAGCAGGGAATGCCCGCAAGGTGCGCGGGGATCTCTCCCTTGTCGGTAATGAGAAGAGAGGGGGCGTCCGCGCCAATCTCGTGTCCGCATTCCGCGCATAGCAAAGAAAGAACGCGATATAGCCGCGCGTCCTCTGTCAAAAGCAAGATCCTTGCCATCCTTCCTCTCTCCTTTTCTTTGATTTCTATTTTATTATAGACCTTTTTCCCCCGTTTGTCAATGCTCGATTTTCGGCGAAACGCGCGAGAAAAAAGCGAGTGCTTTACACCGTTCGTCCTTTTTTGCCAAGAGAGATGTGATAAGATGAGAAAAAAGAGCAAAGGGGAAGAAAATGGGTCTTTTAAAGAAAAAGAACGAGGGGGCGTCCGTTTTGCGGATCCCGCTAGACCGTATCGTGCCTAACGCCGAACAGCCCAGAAAGTTTTTTGAAGAGGGGGCGCTCGAAAAGCTCGCCGAGAGCATTCGTCGCTACGGCATCTTGCAGCCCATTTCGGTCAGAGAAAAGAATGGCGGCTACGAGATCATCGCGGGGGAAAGGCGTTACCGCGCCGCCCGTCTTGCAGGGGTGCGCGACGTGCCGTGCATCGTTTACGCCCCGGACGGGGAGAGGTGCGCGTTCCTTTCGGTGGTGGAAAATTTGCTTCGCGAGGACTTAAATATGTTTGAAATGGCGGCGGCGATGGACAAGCTCTGCCGTGAGCACGGGTTGACGCAAGAGGAAGTGGCAGAACGGCTGTCTGTCAGCCAGTCGTACGTAGCGAACAAATTGCGCCTTTTGCGCTTTGATACGCCCATAAGAGAGCGCTTACTTACGGCAGGCTTGACCGAGCGCCACGCACGCGCCCTTTTGCGCCTTCCCCCCGCGCTTTGGGAAGAGGCGCTTGACAAGATCATCGCCCGTCACGCCAACGTAGAAGCGGCAGAGCGCATCGTAGAGGAGATGCTTCGCGGACAGGGGAGCGCAAAGAAGCCTGCGCGCAGATATGCCAGAGGAATGCTTCGCGACGTCCGCGTTTTCTACAATTCGGTCGACCGCGCGGTGGAAATGGTGCGCCGATGCGGCGTTCCGGTGGAAACGGAAAGAGAAGAGGGCGAGGGGGAAACGCGCTTGATCATCCGCATTCCGCGCTCAGGCTGATTTTCAAGATAAAATGAAGAAAAAGCCCTTGACAAAAGAAAAGGGATATGCTATCATAGGAATACATACGGTAGAGGCGCATTTTGCCAAGAGTAGCCCGACGGAACAGGTCACGCGGACCGTTGTCGGTGCGAAAGGGGCGGATGCCGAAGGCGAGGGCAGGCGTGCTTTCGTGCTGGTCCTACGGAACAACATCCGTCGGATTGTCGCTTTTGCGGAGAGCTATCAATGTTTTCTTGCCCCATTTGGGCGATAACAGGTAGAACCCGTAAGCCGACCGTATGCGTCGGCTTTTGTTCATTATAAACGCGGAAAGAGGAAAACACTATGGAAAAGAAGACTGTATTCAAGGGCGCCGCTACGGCACTCATCACTCCCCTCACGGAGGACGGCATCGACTACGTTGCCTTTGAAAAGCTCATCAACTGGCAGATCGATGAGGGCATTAACGCTCTCGTCGTTGCAGGTACGACGGGTGAAGCATCTACGCTCTCGGACGACGAGCACAGAGATGCCATCTCCTTTGCGGCAAAGGTTGCCGCAGGCAGAGTTCCCGTCATCGCGGGCACGGGCTCGAACGATACCGAATACGCCCTCGACCTCACGCGCTGTGCGTGCGAGGCAGGTGCGGACGCCGTTTTGTCGGTGACCCCCTATTATAACAAGGCGACCCAAAAGGGTCTTTATCAAATGTATACGCGCATCGCGGACGAAAGCACGGTTCCCGTGATCCTTTACAACGTCCCCTCGCGCACGGGTGTCAACATTGCACCCAAGACCTACGAGGCGCTTGCCGAGCATCCCAACATCGTCGGCATCAAGGAAGCCAACGGCGACATTTCCAAGATCGTGGAAACGATGGCGCGCGTGCGCGGCAGACTTGACCTCTATTCGGGCAACGACGACCAGATCGTTCCCCTGATGGCGCTGGGCGGCAAGGGTGTCATTTCGGTGCTTTCGAACGTAATGCCCCGCGAAACGGTGGAGCTTTGCGATCGCTTCTTCCGCGGTGACATTGCGGGCGCAGCAGAACTGCAATGCCGCTACCATCGCCTTATCGACGCCCTCTTCTCCGAGGTAAATCCCATTCCCGTCAAGGCGGCAATGGCGGCAATGGGCTATTGCGAGGATTACCTGCGCTTGCCCCTCACCCCGATGGAAGACGCAACGCGTGCAAACCTGCTCGACGCAATGCGCGAGCTGGGCATCCGCGTTTGAGAGGTGCCGTATGAAGGTCATCGTAAACGGTGCCGCAGGCAGAATGGGCAAGGTCGTGCTTCGACTGCTTGCCGAGGGCTATCGCGGTGCATCCTTTGCGGGCGGCATCGACGCCTTTTCTGAGGACGACGCCATCGTCAAGACGCCGAGTGCGCTGAACGCGACGGGCGACGTCATCATTGATTTTTCTTCTCACCTTGCAACCAAGGATATTTGCGACTACGCGGTCAAAACGGCGACCCCCATCGTCATCTGCACGACGGGACACACCGACGAGGAGCTTGCCGTGATCCAAAAGACGGCAGAGCGCGTTCCCGTGTTCCATTCCGCCAATATGTCGCTTGGCGTCGCGCTCCTTTGCGAGCTTGCAAGGCAGGCGTCCGCCCTGTATCCCGATGCAGACATTGAGATCGTAGAAACCCACCACAACCGCAAGCTCGACGCGCCCAGCGGCACGGCACTGATGATCGCCGACCGCATTCGCGAAACGCGCGAGGACGCTGTGTACAAGCTCGGCAGAGCAGGGCACGAAAAGCGTGATCGCCGCGAGATCGGCATTCACGCCGTGCGTATGGGCAACGTCGTTGGGGAGCACGAGGTGCGTATCGGCACCGACACCGAAACCATCACCTTAAAGCACGAGGCACACGACCGTTCTCTCTTTGCAGAGGGCGCCATCGTCGCCGCACGCTATCTCATCGGGCAGAGCGCAGGACTTTACGGAATGCGCGATATGCTTGGGTGATGCGATAATTCTTTTTGGAAAAGAGTAAGACTATGCTACACGACAATCTCTCCGTCAACGAGGCAGGACATCTGACGCTCGGCGGCGTTGATACGGTGAAAATGGCAGAGAAGTACGGCACGCCCCTCTATCTTCTCGACGAGGACCGCGTGCGCCAAAACTGCCGCACCTATATTTCCGCGATGAAAGCGTTTTTCGGCGGAGAATCGGGTCCCCTGCTTGCAAGCAAGGCGCTCTCCTTTAAGGGCATTTACCGCATTGCCAAGGAAGAGGGAATGCGGACCGACCTTGTATCCCTTGGCGAGATGTTTACCGCCGAGGCGGCGGGCTTCCCGCTTTCCCGTGCCTATTTCCACGGCAACAACAAAACGGACAAGGACATTGAAACGGCGATCGACCACGGCGTCGGCACCTTCGTCGTCGACAATCGCGAGGAACTGTACGCCATTGAACGGATCGCCGCATCGCGCGGCGTTTGCCAAAACATTCTTATGCGCCTTTCCCCCGGCATCGACCCCCATACCCAAGAGAAGATCTCTACGGGCAAGGTGGATTCCAAATTCGGCACCGCGATCGAAACGGGACAGGCAGAGGAGCTGGTTCGGGAAGCGCTCGCGCTTAGAAGCGTTCGGCTTCTCGGTTTTCACTGTCACGTCGGCTCGCAGATCTTTGAGGAAACGCCCTTTACGGACGCCGCGGACATTATGCTCGCCTTTATGGCGTGTATGCGCGACAAATACGGCTTTACCGCAACCGTTTTAAATCTTGGCGGCGGTTTTGGCGTGCGCTATACCGAGGACGATCCCAAAATCGACTATACGGCAAACATTCGCCTCGTTGCGGAGCATATCAAGGCGCGTTGCGAGGAATATGCGTTCCCGATGCCCGAGGTTTTGATGGAGCCCGGCAGAAGCATCGTTGCGGATGCGGGCGTCACGCTCTACACCGTGGGAAGCGTCAAGACCATCACGGGTTATAAGAGCTACGTTTCGGTGGACGGCGGTATGCCCGACAACCCGCGCTACGCGCTCTACGCCTCGCGCTATACCGTGCTTCTTGCCTCGAATATGCACGCGCCGCGCGATTTTGTCGCTACGGTAGCGGGTAGATGCTGTGAAAGCGGCGACCTCAACGGTGAGGATATGACGCTCGCACGCCCCGCCCGCGGTGATATTCTTGCCGTGCTTGTGACGGGC
>JAZSBJ010000114.1:0-7412 GCA_045602305.1 Eubacteriales bacterium
AACCACACGCCCCTCAAACGTGCGCGTCTGCCAGTTCCGCCACTCTCGCACGAACATAAGGTATTATACACGAAGAATGACGGTTTGTCAAGGGGTTTTGGTAAAAAATTTTTATTTTTTCTTTTTTGTCTTTTTTTGCCAAAGTTCCCCGTAAAATCTCTTTAAAACAAGGCGACGGCAGGGATGCTTCGTTTCATTTCGTCCCGCGAAAAGAGAAATGAAAAGATGGCGGCGGCGAAGGGCTTTGGCTTGCTCGGCACGGCTTGGCGAGAGGTGTTTTTTCGTTTTCCCATAGGAAAAGAGAGTAAAGAGCCCCGAAGGGGTATCGCCATCCTCGCCGATAGGCTCACAGGAGATATAATCGGTGAGCATCCACTCCGCAAGCGAAAGGTCGGCGGCGGATGCGAATGCGACGAGGGGGGAGAGCGCGTCTTCGTCGGTGACGGCGGTGCCTAACGCCGCATTCTTTACCGCGTAAAGGGCAAAGTGGGGGGTGTCGCAGGGAATTTCTGCAAGAAGTGACGGCGGCGTTGCCTTAGTGATGAGGGCAAGCGGTTCACCGTATGCGTTGCTTGCCGCGACCTCTCCGTAAACGGTGCGAAGCGCGCCCGTGCGTCCAACGTAGGCAAGGAGAAGCGCGTCGGGAGATGGGGAAAGGGGCTCTCCTTTTTGCCATTTTTTATTTGGCAGAAGAAACATCCTTTCAAGCACTTCCCTCTCGGCAAGCACACGCTCGGTATATGCTCCCGTCGTAGGGAGAAGCAATATGCTCTTTCCCGCGTGGGCTTCATAAAAATCGGAAAGCGCGCGCAAAAGCATCCCGCGATAGCCGATGCCTGGGACAGAACGCACGTCGCATATGAATTTGGATGCGGAAAGGGTGGATGGGATCGCTTCATCCATCAGGGTGACGGGAATCCCATATTCCGCAAAGGACGCACCCAGGGCGTACGCGCCTGCGTTTGCCCCGAGGAGCAGAACGAAAACGTCATTTTCCATCCGTTACATCTCCCCAAGCAAAGGTGCGCGGCGTGCCTTCCTCTAAAAGCCCCGCAAAATCTCTTTGGCGAAGCACCTCGTAGACGGCGATGGCGGCGGAATTGGACAAGTTTAGACTGCGAAGGTTTTGCCGCATAGGAATACGGACTGCGGTGTCGGGATTTTTGGCGAGGATCTCCTCGGGAAGTCCTGCCGTTTCCTTACCGAACATCAAAAAAACGCGGCGGGGATAGGTGATATCCGTATGCTTTCTCGGTGCTTTGGTGGAAAAATAGTAGATGGCTTCTCCCGCGTTTTTCTCGAAAAACTCTTGCTCGTTTTCGTAATAGGTGATGTCGAGCTTATCCCAATAATCGAGCCCTGCTCTTTTGAGCTTTTTATCGTCGATCTCGAAGCCTAGGGGCTTGATGAGATGGAGCGCTGCCCCCGTTGCGGCGCAGGTGCGTGCGATATTTCCCGTGTTTTGGGGGATCTCGGGCTGATGTAAAACGATGTTGATCTCTTTCACTTGCTTGCCTCTTCGTTTGCTTTATTACTTCTATTTTACCGCTTCTTGTGCGATTGTCAAGAGAGGGGGGCTCTTTTTTTGAAAAAAAGCACATTATTTACAAATATCTATGGTAATTTATGCAAAAGTATGCTATAATGTATTATTGAAATAATTATTATAATATAGAGGAAACGGTATGGGACTTCTCCAAAAGATCTTCGGCACATACAGCGAGCGTCAGATCAAGCGCATTCGCCCCTTGGCGGACGCAATCGAGGCACTTGCCGAAAAATATCATACGATGTCGGACGACGAGCTGCGCGGACAGACCGACATTCTGCGCGCACGCCTTAAGGACGGAGAAACGACGGACGATATTCTCGTCGATGCGTTTGCCACCGTCAGAGAGGCAGACGAGCGCGTGCTTGGCAAGCGTCCCTTTTACGTGCAGCTGCTTGGCGGTATTTTGCTCCATCAGGGGCGCATTGCCGAGATGAAAACGGGTGAGGGTAAGACGCTGGTTGCAACGCTCCCCGCCTACCTCAACGCCCTTTCGGGAAAGGGTGTTCACATCGTAACCGTCAACGACTATCTTGCCCGCCGCGACAGCGAGGAGATGGGCAAGGTGTACGGCTTTTTGGGGCTCTCGACGGGGCTTGTCGTACACGGACAGACGGCGGACGAAAAGCATATTGCCTATAACGCCGACATTACCTACGGCACGAACAACGAGTTCGGCTTTGACTACCTGCGCGACAATATGGTTCTCTACCGTGAGCGTATGGTGCAAAGAGGACACCACTTTGCCATCGTTGACGAGGTGGACTCCATTCTCGTGGACGAGGCGAGAACGCCTCTCATCATTTCGGGCTCGGGCTCGAATTCCTCTGAGCTTTATACCCTTGCCGACCGCTTTGCCCGCACCTTAAAGAAGCTCGTGGTCAAGGAAACGGACAGCAAGGAAGACCTTGATAACGTGGACGCCGATTATATCGTAGACGAGGTGGCAAACACCACGATGATCACCGCCTCGGGCGTTGCAAAGGCAGAGGCGTTTTTCCACGTGGAGAACCTTGCCGATCCCGAGAACAACACCCTTTACCACCACATCAACCAAGCCATTCGCGCACACGGCGTGATGAAGCGTGACGTGGATTACGTGGTCAAGGACGGAAAGGCGATCATCGTTGACGCCTTCACGGGGCGACTAATGCCCGGACGCCGTTTTAACAACGGACTCCACCAAGCCATTGAGGCGAAGGAAAAGATCGGCGTGCAAAAGGAAAGCCGCACGATCGCGACCATCACCTTCCAAAATTATTTCCGTATGTACGAGAAGATCTCGGGTATGACGGGTACGGCACTCACCGAGGAAGACGAGTTCCGCGAGATCTATGCGCTTGACGTTGTAGAGGTGCCCACCAACCGCCCAATGATCCGCATTGACGAAAACGACCGCGTGTACACCTCTATGCGCGGAAAGTACCGCGCCATCATCGCGCAGATCGCCGCGTGCCACGCAAAGGGTCAGCCCGTTCTCGTGGGTACGGTTTCCATTGACAAATCCGAGGAGCTTTCTGCCCTTTTGAAGGCGGCAAAGATCCCGCACACCGTCTTAAACGCCAAGTACCACGAGCGTGAGGCGGAGATCATCGCACAGGCAGGCAAAGAGGGCGCCGTTACCATTTCCACCAATATGGCGGGACGCGGTACGGATATTATGCTCGGCGGTAACGCCGAATATATGGCAAAGGCAGAGATGCGCCGCGAGGGCACGAGTGAGGAGCTGATCGCCGCCGCCGTTGGCACTGCCGAAACCAAAGACGAGGAGATCCTTTCGGCGCGCGCACGCTTCTCTGCTCTTTACGCAAAGTATAAAGAAGAGATCGCACCCGAGGCAGAGCGCGTTCGCAAAGCGGGCGGACTTTATATTCTCGGCACGGAGCGCCACGAGTCGCGCCGTATTGACAACCAGCTTCGCGGACGAAGCGGACGCCAAGGCGACCCCGGTGCTTCTTGCTTCTTCCTCTCCCTTGACGACGATTTGATGCGTCTATTCGGCAATGAGCGTATGCTCGGCACCATCAAGCGTATGGGACTGCCTGAGGAAACGCCCATTTCGGCGGGCATTCTTTCGGGCACCATTGAGATGGCGCAAAAGCGCATTGAGGGCAACAACTTTGCAAGGCGCAAGAGCGTGCTTGAATACGACGACGTGATGAATCAACAGCGCAAGATCATCTACGAGCAACGCCGCGAGGTCCTCGACGGCGACGATCTGCGCGATACCATTGCAAAAATGTTCCAAGGCTCGGTGCGTTCGACGGTACTTTCCTTCTATGCGCCTGAGGAGAATGGCGGCAAAAACGCCGAGGGGCTTCGCGCGCACTATGCGGGCTGGCTCTTTGACGAGAAGGACGAGCGCTTTACCGTTTCTGCCCTAGAAGCCCTCTCGGCTGACGAGGCAGAGGCGCTGATCCTCGCACAGATGCAGAGCATTTATCTGCAAAAGGAAGCCCTCTTTGGGGAAGAAACCTTCCGCGAGGTGGAGCGCGTTGTGCTTCTTCGCAACGTGGACTCCGCTTGGATGGAGCATTTGGACGCGATGGACGACATTAAGGATTCCGTGGGACTTAACGGCTATGCCCAAAGAAGCCCCATCAACGAATACCGCATTCAGGGTGCAGAGCTGTTTGAGGGAATGGTGGACACCATTCGCGAGAATACCGTCAAGATGCTTCTCACCGTCGTGCCGCGCGCCGACGCGACCAAGCGCGTTGAGGTTGTCAAGGCAACGGGAGAAAGCGGCGGTAGCGAAGCGGCACCCCAAAAGAAGGCTCCCGTTCGCGCGGAGAAAAAGGTCGGCAGAAACGATCCCTGCCCTTGCGGTAGCGGAAAGAAATACAAGGCTTGTTGCGGTGCGAACCCCAACCTCGTGAAGTAATATGGGATTTGGATACGTTTTTTTGGGCTGTCTTTTGACAGTCAACGTCACTTATCATAATTTTACCGACGTGTTTGCCATAGCCCTGATGCTTTTGGGGCTTTCCACCCTTTCGCCCTATGCGCGCGGCTTCTCCCTCGCGTTTAAGGCGGGCACGGTTTTGCTTGGGGTGAGCTTTATCGGCTTCTTCTTCGCCATTTTCGATTTGCTTGGCGTCATTGCGTTTCCCGAGTGGCTCTCGCCCACCATTGCAAGCGTTGGCTTCCTTTGCAAGTTTTTCTTCTTCTGGCTCTTCTTTATGGGAGTGGACGAGGTGGCAAAAGAAACGGACATTCCAAAGCTCCGTGCGCACGCGATGCGCTCGCGCTTCCTTACCCCCGTATTTTGTCTTGCGGGACTGCTTCTTGAGGTGGGCGCCTTTACGACGCAAACCGTATTTTTGAAGTATTATCTCCTCGGCTATCTTCTTTTTGGCGTCATTTACGCGCTTCTCAACAGCAAAACGGTGTATGAATGCTATATGCTGATCTGCTTTGAGGGGGACGAGAATATGGATGCACCGCCAAAGAAACACAGGAAGGATAAGAAATGAATTCTACCCCATCAAAAGAAAAGAAACCGCGTTCGAGAGTGTTGTCCTTTGGGCTTTTGATCGCGGGTGCGATCTTCCTATGCACCCCAAACCTCAACCTCTTTGACCTTTTGCCCGACGCCGTAGGATACGGGCTTCTCTTGCTCGCCGTTCGAAACGCGTCCGAGGTCTTTCCCCATTTTGATACGGCGTACCGACGCTTTTATTCCCTCTTTTGGATCAACGTCGCCAAGATTCCCGCCCTTTTCGTTATGATGCAGGTCACGGGAACCGATCTTACGGAACGCCCCCTCATCACGGCGTTTGCACTCAGCTTTGCGGTGCTTGAATGGCTCTTTTCCATTCCCGCATTCCGCGCACTCTTTGAGGGCTTCGTTTACATTGGTGAGCGCGAGGGTGTCGCCCGCACGCTTTACACACGCGATGGAAAGAGCGTAGACAAGCTCACGCTCCTCACGCTCGTGTTTCTCATCGTGAAGGGAGCGCTTTCCTTTCTCCCCGAGATGGTTTACTTATCCACCTTTGAGCATAAGGGCTCTCTTGAGCCGGGGGCGATCAATCCCGTTGCGTTTTATCCCGTTTTAGCCGTTCTCGGCGTTTTGATCTCGCTCGTTGTGGGCGTGATTTGGGTTTGTTCCTTTGCCTCGTATTTGCGCGCGCTTCAAGGTAACGAGCCGATGCAAGCGCTTCTTTTCGAGAAGGAAAGATCTCTCCACAACAAGTTGGACGAGAAAGCAGAAAAGCGACGTCTTCGCTTCTTCTTTGCATTTCTTGCGCTGGCGTTTCTCCTTGCCATCGACCCCTTGATCGAAAACCGCGACCTTTTGCCCAACGCCTTAGCGGCGCTTGCCTTTTTCTTCGCATTTACCTTTATTGACGACGCGAAGATTAAAAAGCGCGGACGGCTTCTTTCTCTCTTTTACTTTGCCGTTTCGATCGCGGAAAACGTGTTTTCCGCCCTCTTCTTCCGTGAGTTTACGCATACGGACGTTGCGTTCCGCGACGCCGCACTCTTGCGCTATATCCCCGTCGTTCTCTTAAGGCTCCTTGAAAGCGGGGTCTTCCTTTTGACCGTTTTCCTCGTTTTGAGGTATCTGCGTATTTATACCGTCCGCTACACGGGAAAGGATCTAAGAGAAGCCGATCTCGCTTTGGGGAACGGACTGCACGCGGAGATTTTTGCCCGTGTACGCCGCTTTGGCATTCTTTCCGCGATCTACGCTCTTTTGCGTCCTCTTTCCGCCGTTTTGATGGCTGTGACGTCCCGTCACGTGATTACCGAGGAAGAGGCAAACGAGTTTTACGCCGAGGGCTCGGTCATTTATTCCTCGCAGTTCGCGTGGCTTTGGATTTTGCTCCTTGTGTTCGGCGCGGCACTCGCGGCGTACGCATTTTCGCTCTTTGGTCAGCTAAAGGCGGAATCAGGGCTTGGAAAAGAGGACGAATAACGCACCGCCTCTTGACTTTTGCATCTTTTTTAGATAGAATATTATTGAAAAAATACATAACAAAGAAAGGCACGACATTATGGACAACGCAAAGCGCACTTCCCTACTTGCTGCCGCAAAGAGAATTCGCCTCGGCATCCTTGAGGGCGTACACGCCGCATCCTCGGGACATCCCGGCGGCTCTCTTTCCATCGCAGACATTATGGCATATCTTTACACGCAGGAGATGAACGTTCGCCCCGAGGATCCCACTTGGGCTGACCGCGACCGCTTCGTTCTTTCCAAGGGTCACACCGCCCCCGCACTTTACGCAACGCTTGCAGAATGCGGCTTTATTCCCCGCGAGGACCTCAAGACGCTCCGCAAGGCAGACAGCTATTTGCAGGGTCACCCCGATATGAAGCACACCCCCGGTGTGGATATGAGCTCGGGCTCCTTGGGTCTTGGCATTTCTGCCGCGTGCGGTATGGCACTTGCAGGCAAGATCGATAAGAAGGATTACCGTGTTTATACCATCGTCGGCGACGGCGAAAGCGAAGAGGGTCAGGTTTGGGAAGCGGCAATGTTTGCTTCGCACTACAAGCTCTCCAATCTTTGCGTGATCGTTGACGTGAACGGTCTGCAGATCGACGGTCCTACCGCCGCAGTTATGAATCCCGCACCCCACGACGAAAAGTTCCGCGCATTCGGCTTCCACGTGATCACCATTGACGGTCACAGCTTCGACGAGATCGAGGCGGCGTTTGCCGAGGCAAAGAGCGTTACCGACCGCCCCACCGCCATCATCGCAAAGACGGTCAAGGGCAAGGGCGTTTCCTTTATGGAAAACCAGGTTGGCTGGCACGGCAAGGCTCCGTCCGACGAGCAGTATGAGGCGGCTATTGCCGAGCTGAACGCATAAGAAGGAACGAAAGGAGAGGTATGATAATGGAAAAGAAG
>JAZSBJ010000115.1:0-2414 GCA_045602305.1 Eubacteriales bacterium
CTACCGTGGAGACCCACTCCGTAGTCGGTGACCTCAACGTAGAAATCTGCTCCAAGTGCCATCCCTTCTACACGGGCAAGCAGAAGTTCGTTGATGCCGGCGGACGCGTTGACAAGTTCAAGAAGCGTCTTGCTGCAACCAAGTAATTTGCGTAGACTTGTTTTCGTGGGGCTGTACGACGGTACAGCCCCTTCTACGTTTTAAAGGGGGAAACAATGGAAAAAACGGTTGAAAATCAAAGAGCCGTCCTCGTCGGTGTTGCACGCGCATCGCGCGATATGAATGCGTGCGAAAAGAGCCTTGACGAGCTTTCTCGCCTTCTCGATACGGCGGGCGGGGTAGAGGTGGCACGCGTTTTGCAGGTGAAGCCTTCCTTCGATCCTGCCACGGTGATCGGCAGCGGTAAGGTGACGGAAATTGCCGAGCTTTGCCGAAACGAGGAGATCACGCTTGCCGTTTTTGATATGGAGCTATCTCCCTCGCAGATCCGAAATTTGGAAAACGGCTTTGGCGACGTACTTGTCTTAGACCGCAGTATGCTCATTCTCGACATTTTTGCTCTGCACGCAAAAAGTGGGGAAGGAAAGCTGCAGGTCGAGCTTGCACAGCTGCGTTATACCGCCCCCCGACTGACGGGCAGAGGGCGTGAGCTTTCGCGCCTTGGCGGTACCATCGGTACACGCGGTCCCGGCGAATCCAAGCTCGAGGAAGACCGCAGACACATCCATCACCGCATCGACGCGCTTTCTGCCGCCCTTAAGGAGATGGAAAAGAACCGCGCCACGATGCGCGCGGCGCGTGAGCGCTCTGGCATCCCCAAGGTTGCCATCGTCGGCTACACCAACGCGGGCAAAAGCACGCTTTTAAACCGCCTGACCGACGCGGGCGTTTTGTCCGAGGATAAGCTCTTTGCAACGCTGGACCCCACCACGCGCAAGCTCTCCTTGCCCGAGGGGGAAGAGGTGCTTCTTACCGACACCGTAGGGCTGATCCGCGGACTTCCGCATCATCTTATCGAGGCGTTTCGCTCCACGCTTGAGGAAGCGGCGCTTGCCGATATCCTTCTCATCCTTGCCGACTATTCGGACGAGGAAAGAGAGGAGCAGTTCGCCGTTACCCTGAAAACGCTCCGCGACCTTGGCGCCGAAGGAAAGCCCACGCTCTTCGTTTATAACAAGTGCGACGCGGCAGACGACCCCGTGCCCGAGGAAGCCTTCGTGCCTGAGGATACCGTCTATATCTCCGCACGCACGGGAGAGGGAATCGACCGCCTGCTTTCCGCCCTTTTGCGCCTTGCGCGCGAGGGAAAAAGAAAGGTCGTTTTGCATCTGCCGTACAGTGAAAGCGGACTTTTGAACGCGATTTATGCCGCAGGCACGGTGGAAGACGTCGCCTACGAGGGGGATAAGATCGTCGTGCGCGCCGTTTTGGACCGCCGCACCGAGGGCAAATACCGCGACTATATCGTGAAGGAGATGCACTGATGGCGGAAAAGGGATATACGACGCTCGATGCCTACGGCACCGACATCTATGAAGAAAAACGATCCGTTTTTATTGGCGAGGCGTCCCCCGTATCGACCGAGGACGAGGCGCTTGCCTTTATCGCCTCAGTGAAGGCGAAATACCCCGATGCGCGCCACCACGTGTATGCGTATCTTTTGCGTGAGGGCTCGAAAAACCGTTACAGCGACGACCACGAGCCGCAAGGCACGGCGGGACTTCCCGTGCTTGACGTTCTTCGAAAAGGCGGCTTTACCGACGCCGTCGTGGTCGTTACCCGCTATTTTGGCGGCACGCTCCTTGGCGCCGGCGGTCTTGTCCGCGCGTATACTGCCGCGGCGGCGGGTGCGGTGAAGGCGGCAGGCGTTCGCGTTTACAGCACCTACCGTCCTGTGACGCTTTCGCTCTCCTATACCGACTATAACAAGCTCTTGCCCGAGCTTGAAAGGCGCGGCGTTCGCATTCTTGCGACGGAGTACGCGGAAGAGGTTGCTCTTTCGCTCTCTATGCCCGAGGAAGCCTATGCGGATTTTGCCAGCGCGGTCACCGAAATGACTGCCGCCCGCGCGACCTTGACGCCCGGCGATCCCGTTTTTGATTACGCATAAATTTTTTTCAAAAGAAAAAAGTAAATACGGGACACCCTGCGTATATTTATTAATGAAGAAAATTTAAAAAGGAGAAAGCCTATGAATACCGCCGAATTGTTTTTGAAACGGGAAAAAGAGGTGCTTTCTCCTTTCGCTTTTTTGACGGCAGAAACCGAAGGACGCCTGCAAGAAACAGATCCCAGCCCCTATCGCACCGAGTTTCAACGCGACCGTGACCGCATCATTCACTGCAAAAGCTTCCGCCGTCTCAAATACAAGACGCAGGTGTTCCTCTCTCCCATGGGCGATCATTACCGCACCC
>JAZSBJ010000116.1:0-9054 GCA_045602305.1 Eubacteriales bacterium
TGAATTGCTCTCCTGTTTGGTAGTACAGCTTTATTATACAGGTTTTCTCGGCCTTTGTCAATTATAAACACGAGAAAAACACAGAAGATTGCTTTTTTCGTCGCGGAGGAAAGGCTTCAAAGAATATAAAATTTATTAAAAAAGTCTTGAAGCATTTGTCGTTGTGGCGGTAATCTTCAGAGGGGCGTTCTGTCGGAAAAGCTTTGTGAAATTCTATCGTTTGAACGAATTGATTATGCGCGCTTGAAAACACCCTGAATCATACTTATGCCCCACAGCTTTGGTACTCAAGGCTGTGGGGCATTCCTTATGAAAATGTCAGTCAACAGGCTTCATCGTGGGGAAGAGAAGCACGTCGCGAATGGATGCGGAATCGGTAAGCAGCATCACAAGACGGTCGATACCGAAGCCAAGACCGCCTGTGGGGGGCATACCGTATTCAAGCGCGGTCACGAAGTCGTAGTCCACCTCGCTCTTGGACGTGGGATCCTCCTTGTGCTTTGCGGCAACCTGCTTTTCAAAGCGCTCCTTTTGGTCGATGGGGTCGTTGAGCTCCGGGAAGGCGTTGCCGTACTCGGTGGCGTTGATGAAGTACTCAAAACGCTCGGTGAACGCAGGATCCTCGGGCTTTCTCTTGGCGAGAGGGCTGTTTTCTACGGGGTAGTCGTAGATAAAGGTGGGTTGAATGAGATGCTCCTCAACGAACGCATCAAAGAATTCGGCAAGAACGGTACCACGGGTTGCATCGGCGGGCACTTCAACGCCCTTTTCTTTGGCGCAAGCGCGTGCGTCCTCGTCCGTCTTCCAGTCGTTAAAATCGCAGCCAGAATACTTCTTGACTGCCTCGACCATCGTAAGGCGCTCCCACTTGCCCATATCGATCTCGGTGCCCTGATATACGATCTTGGTGTCGCCGCAGATCTTTTTGGTGAGGGAGATGTACATATCCTCAACGAGGTCCATCATACCCTTGTAGTCGGTGTATGCCTGATACAGCTCAATGGTGGTGAACTCGGGGTTGTGCTTGGGGTCCATACCCTCGTTGCGGAAGATTCTGCCTACCTCGTACACGCGGTTCATACCGCCGACGATGAGGCGCTTGAGGTAAAGCTCGGTTTCAATACGCAGATACATATCCATATCAAGCGTATTGTGGTGGGTTGCAAAGGAGCGCGCGGACGCACCGATCTCAAGAGGAACGAGAATGGGGGTGTCTACCTCAAGGAAGCCGCGCGCGTCAAGATAGGAGCGCAGCTCCTTCAAGATCTGCGAGCGCTTGACAAAGGTATCCTTGACCTCGGGGTTCACGATGAGGTCCACGTATCTCTGGCGGTAACGCGTTTCCTGGTCCTTTAAGCCGTGGAACTTTTCGGGAAGGGGAAGGAGCGACTTTGCAAGAAGCTCGATCTTCTCTGCGTGAATCGAGATCTCACCCGTCTGGGTGCGGAACACAAAGCCCTCGATGCCGATAATATCGCCGATATCCCACTTCTTGAAGTCGGCGTAGCTTTCTTCGCCCACGTCGTCGCGCTTCACGTAAAGCTGGATCTTTCCCTCGCCGTCGTACATATGCACGAAGGAAGCCTTGCCCATTACGCGGCGGCTCATCATACGTCCCGCGATGCGGACCGTTTTTTGCTCGTAATTCTCATAGTCTGCGAGAATGGCGGGCGCGGATGCGGTCACGTCGTATCCCGTGACGGTAAAGGGGTTCTTTCCTGTTTCCACAAGCGTCTTTAGCTTATCCCTGCGGATCTGAAGCTCACTCGTGGCATTCAGCTTGATTTCTTCTGCCATTGTCCTAGGGGTCCTTTCTTATACGGTTGCGCGGCGAACGTCACGGACAACGAGATGCAGCGTCTTGCCGTTCGGAAGCTCGATGTCGACCTTCTCGCCTACGGCGGAGCCCATAAGTCCACCGCCGATAGCAGACTGATCGGAGATCTTGCCTGCGACGGGGTCGGTTTCGTAGGAGCCTACGATGTGATAGGTCTTTTTTGCCTTGGTTTCTACGTTCTCAACCTCAACGATAGAGCCGACGGAAACCTTGGTATGGTCGATCTCTGCCTCGTCGATGACGCGAGCGAGCGAGAGCATTTCCTCAAGCTCGTGAATACGCATTTCGATCTTGGCTTCTTCGTTCTTTGCCTCATCGTATTCGCTGTTCTCGGAAAGGTCACCGTAGCTTCTTGCCTTTGCAACCTCTTCCTTGATCTCTACACGGCGAACGTTCTTTAAAAAGTTCAGCTCCTTTTGCAGGGCGTCGTAGCCCGCTTGTGTGTAATTCTTAAGCTCTGCCATAATAATAGGTACTCCCTTATATTAAAGTATTTTGTAAACGTTAGTTGTCGTTTTCTTGGTCGTCCCAAGAAAGTTGGGTGCTTTGACGCTTGACGCCGCGCCGATAATCCACAACGAGATAAACGGCAAGGACGATCACGCCGACGACGATCACGCCAAAGAACACGATGAAAAGCACAGCAGGGGTGGAAAGCCCTGCACCGTCCTCATCGGACGCGCCGCCTTGCGGGGGCGTTTGGGTGTTGCCCTCTGCTTTTGGGGGCGGGGTAAAGGGGGTGTCCCCCTCGACGAAATCTCTTGCGGCTGCCAGCTGGTTATCGAGCGCCTCGGGAATGGTGGAAATGTAATATTCCGCGGCTTCCTCGGAAAGTGCGATATCGTGATGCGGCACAACGCCGATCTCGTGGTAGTTGTCGGAAATGGGGGGTGAGTAGTAGAAGGACGGGATGACGAAGTATCCCATCTCAAAGCAGGTGAAATACTCCTGCCCAAGTGCCGCGTAAGCATAGTAATCGGTTACGCGGAAGGAGCTTTGTCCCAGTCCCTTGCCGTAGGTGGTTTTGCCGTAGGTTTCCGCCACGCCGAAATCCATTAAGCAAGAGGTGAAAAGCTCACCCGCCGAAGCGGTATATTCGTTGCAAAGCACCGCCATTCGCATATTGATCTCGTGGTCCTTCGCCTTTTCAAACTTGGAAAGAAGCGTTGGGTCCTGATACTGTGCGAGATATTCCTCTGCCGTGTAGTAGTGCTTCTCGCCGTCGCGCGAATTGAAGCGCACAATGGGGTAGAGAAGATCGTCAGGCAGGATATATTCGAGAATGGCGATCACGATCTCGGCGTTTCCGCCGGGGTTGCTTCGAACGTCGAACACAAGCGCTTCCGCTCCTGCCGCTTCTAGCGCCTCATACGCAGCGATAAACTCGGCAAAGGTACCCGCGGAAAACTCCGAGATGCGAATGTATCCCGTTTTTCCCGTGCCCTCGGTGAGGAGCTTGTATTCTACGGTGATGTTTTCGACGATGCGGCGCGTGATGGTTTTGGTAAAGGGTCTTCCGTCCCGCAGAAAGGAGAGGGTGATGGAAGAGCCAACCTCGCCGCGCACGCGATTGACAACGTCGTTGTAATCCGAGCCTGCAATATCCTCGCCCGCAACGTGGGTAAGAATATCGCCGGGCAGGATGCCCGCCTCTTCGGCGGGAGAGCCCTTGGTTACGGAGATGATGGTGATATAGCCGTCCTCACGCGGGGTGACGGACGCGCCGATTCCCACGTAAGACGTGGGCATTTCTTCCTCGGCTTTGGCGGTTTCACTGTCCACGTAAGAGGCGTAAATATCGCCAAGCGCCATCGTGTAGCAGGCGATGAGCGCTTCCGTGGTCGTTTCCTCGTCCGTCAAGCGGTCAAAAGCGGCGTATTCTGCAAAAAGATCCACCATATCGGGGATCAGCGATAGCACCGACCGATACTCGCCGATGTATTCGCTTTCGTACAGATAGTCCATAATCGCGAGGGTGTAGGGGGTGTAGGTGATCTTCCCTAGGGCGTCTGCTCTTGCCCGAAGCTCTGCGATGTAGGCAGTCATATCTATTGGGGCGCCGTCTTGGTCCGTGAGGACCTCGCCCGATGCCTCATACCCTGCCGCAAGTGCCGTAAGTGCCTCGCCCTTTGCGGCGATGGCGGAATCCAACGCCACCTCAATGGCGTCCGCCTCTTCCTTTAGAATGGGCGCACTGCCGAGCGTGGGGGCGCAAGCGGTGAAGAGCGAGAGGGACGAAAGCAGGAGAAGAAAAACGGCGAAAACGGCATAAAGCCTGTTTCTATACATAGCGTTTTCCCGAATTAGAATTTGGTGGGCTTGTTGGTCAGGTATTTCTTTACCATCAGGGCAACCTTAAAGGTGATCGCCTGATCGAAGTTACGAAGATCAAGTCCCGTGATCTTGCGGATCTTTTCAAGACGGTAAACGAGGGTGTTTCTGTGCACGAAAAGATTGCGCGAGGTTTCGGATACGTTGAGGTTGTATTCAAAGAAGCGCTGCACGGTGTCGAGCGTATCGCGGTCGAGCGACTCAAGCGAGCCCTTCTTAAAGACTTCCTGCAAGAACGCCTCGCAAAGCGTGGTGGGAAGCTGATAGATCAGTCTGCCGATGCCGAGGTTGTCGTAGTCGATGATATTCTTCTCGGTGTCGAACACCTTGCCAACCTCAAGCGCGATGCGCGCTTCCTTGTAGGCGCGGGCGAGGTCCTTGAGTCCGACGACGACGGAAGAAATACCGATGGACACCTTGGAGTAGAACTCGGTCGAGAGGGTCTGCGCGATGGAGTTTGCCAGCTCCTCAATCTCCTCGGGCTCCTCGTATCCGCCCACCTCTTTTACAAGAACGATGTCCTGCTCACCGATGTTGATGACGTAGTCGGTGTTCTTGTCGGGGAACATTCCCTGTACGATCTCGTAGGGAAGCATATCGGTGTGGCTGTAAAATTTGATTAGAAACACGACGCGGCTGGTTTCGCCGTCAAAGTGCAATTCCTTGCTCTTGATGTAAATATCGCTCGGGAGAATGTTGTCGAGCATCACGTTCTTAATAAAGGAGCTCTTGTCATACTTCTCGTCGTAGAGATTTTTTACACTGCCGAGGGAAACGGAAAGGACGCACGAAAGCTCGTCTGCCTTTTTGTCCTCGCCCTCAACGAAGACGATGCAGTCGCTCTTGCCTGCGTTCGTGGAAAGAAAACGGTAGGTATAGCCGTTCTGTTGGAGAGAAGCGCTCAAAAACGAAAGCTCTTCCTTGATGCCGGGCATAGGTTCACCGATCCGCTTCATATCGCTGCAAGCGACGATGATGCCATTTTCGTCGATGACGCCGATGGTACGGCTGACGGCATCCTTCATTTGGTGGATCACGCCTTGGAACAAACGGTTTGCCATAGGGGATTACTCCTTTGCTCGAAAAATTAAATTTGTCTAACCTGCACTATATTTTACCTTATTCTTTGTTATTTTTCAATAGGAAATCGAAAAATAATTGTAAAAATTGCATAATTTTTTTCTTTGAATTTGTAAAAAAGTGAAAAAAGCCCGTTTTCACGGGCAATTTTCACAGATCCGTATGCAATTCGTATGCGTAGGCGATGGCAGAAAGCAGAAACAGCGGGGCGGTTTCACAGCGCAAAATGCGCGCGCCGAGTCCCGTCGGGATAAGCCCCCGCGCCTTTGCCTTTTCGAATTCCGCATCCGAGAAGCCCCCCTCGCTTCCGACCACGATCGCAATGCGACGGGCATCCTTATGCGCTTCGAGCGTTGCCTTTAAGGAAACGGTCCCCTCGGCGGGGTGGCAAAATAGGGCAAGCGGGTAAGCGGACGCCGCCAAAAGCATCTCCTCAAAGGAGATGGGCGCGTGAATTTTGGGGAGCGCACCTCTTTGGCACTGCTTTGCCGCCTCGGCGGCAATCTTCTCCTGCCGCGCAAGGTTGCGCGCGATCTTGTCTGCTTGGGGACGCTTGATGCAGCGCTCGCTTTCAAAGGGCGTGATCTCAAAAACGCCAAGCTCCACCGCCTTTTGAATGATAAATTCTAATTTATCCGATTTGGGATAGGCTTGGAAAAGATGTACTTCCACGGGTGACTCTCCCGTTTCGTCAAGCGGGGAAAGGACGCGTGCCGTCACGTTCGTGCCGTCAAGCGATTCGAGCGTGCAAAGATATCCCTGCCCCTCGCCGTCGATAACGGTGATCTCATCGCCCACCGCCATACGCAAAGAATAGGACACGTGGTGCGCGTCCTCAGCCGAAAGGGAAACGCACGCGCCGAGCGCGGCGCTCTCCTTGATAAAAAAACGAGGCATAGTATTCTCCGTTTAGTTTTTTTGAATGAGAAGCGCGTACCAATCGCGCTCCGATGCTTCACGCACAAGCGTAAATCCGTTCTCGGCGAGAGATAGGCGAATTTCCTCTACGCGCTCGCCGATGATACCCGAAAGAATGGCGCGTCCGTTCGTTTTCATCACGTCGCCAAGATCGGGGAGCAGGCGTAAAATGATGTCGGCAACGATGTTCGCAACGACGAAATCGTAGGGCTCCGTGCGGTCAACGCCCGAAAGAAGATCGGCAACCCCGCAGAACACGTTGCGCGCGCCGTCCTTTTCGACGTTCTCCTTTGCCACGCGCACGGCGACGGGGTCAATGTCGTAGGCGTAGCAGGCGCGCGCGCCGAGCTTTGCCGCGGAGAGGGCGAGAATGCCGCTTCCCGTACCCACGTCCAGCAAGCGCTCACCGCCCGCGATTTCCTCGGAGAGCATCTCCATCACAAGGCGCGTGGTTTCGTGCGTGCCCGTACCGAACGCCATACCGGGGTCCATACGCAAAATGCGTTCGCCCTCGGCGGGGGTGTATTCTTCCCAAGCGGGAACGACGGTGATCTTGCCGATGCGAATGGGGTGGTAGTATTTCTTCCACGCTTCCGCCCAATCCTCTTCGCGCATTCCCTCGGTCACGATGCTCGCATCAAGTCCAAGCGTAGCGATGCGCTCGGCAAGGAACGCTTTGGCTTCGGTAAGGCTTCTTTCGGCAGAGAGAAAGACCGAAACGGTCGCGCGGGTCTTGTCCGCGTTCAAAATGCTCTCGTCAATGAGTGCGCCGTAAAGACCGTCGGTGGATATGTCGCTGTAATCCTCGATCATCACACCGTTTTCGATCATACTGATCACGGCGGTCAAAATTTCTACGTCCTCTTGCTTTCCAACCAAGGAGAGCTTGATCCATTCTTGTTCCATATTCCACCTCGTGTAATGTTTGCTTTACAATAAACTGATATCTTTTGCGATCTGCGCCTGAAGTGCGTCCAGAGAGTCAAAGTGCCGTTCCTCGCGCAAGAAGGCGAGAAAAGCGATGTGCAGGGACTTTTCATACAGATCGCCCGAAAAATCGGGAAGGAAGGTTTCGACGCGAACCTCGCCCGCACCCTCTACCGTCGGGCGCACGCCGACGTTCGTCAATCCCGTATAGGACGCGCCGTCCACCGTGGCGCGCGTCTTATACACGCCAAAGCGGGGAAGAAAGAGGGGTGTGGTGATGTTTGCTGTGGGGAAGCCGATCGAGCGCCCAATCGCACGCCCGTGCGAAACCGTCCCCGAAACGGTGTAGGGGTGACCGAGCATTGCGCTCGCGTCGTCCAGCGCGCCGTGGGAGAGTGCCTCGCGAATGCGGGTGGAGGAAACGGGTGCGCCCTTGTATAGCGTGGGGGGAAGCACGATGCTTCCGGGAAGCGCTTGGCAAAGAAGCGCGCCGTCCCCCGCCGCCCCGCGTCCAAAGCGGAAGTTGAAGCCGCAAAGCGCAAAGCGCGCGGCAAGACGGGATGTGAGGACCTGCTTGCAAAACGCGTCGGGCGAAAGGTCCCGCACCTCGTCAAAGTCCGCCAAAATGACGTTTTGTATGCCTGCCGCTTCGAAAAACCTTAAGCGGTCCGCTTCACTGGAAAGGGGCGCCCCCTTTTTCGTCGGCAGATGAAGAAAGGAGAATACCGCGCTCTCGCATCCCGTGCGGCGGGCTTCCGAAACCGTTTTTCGGATCAGCGCCGCGTGTCCTATGTGACCGCCGTCGAAATAGCCGAGCGCTATCGCCTGCGGTGCGTTCAAAGCGGCGTCCTTAAGGTGCAAAATGCGCATACCCTTTTCCCCCTTTCCTTAAAAAGCTCATACGGTTATTATATATGAAACGCGCGTAAAAGTCAATATCGGACACCTTATTTCGGTCAAATGTAAAAAATAAAGAAAAAAAGAAAAAGGGGCTTTCTTTTTTTGGAAAAAAGCGGTATAATAAAGCAAGAACGATACCGAAAGGGAAAACAATGAAAATCGCATTTATCATTCTCGGCATACTTGCCGCTTTGTTTCTGATCCACGTATTTTTGCTCACCACCCGTCGCCGCCGTGCCGCGGCAGAGGCGTTTATGCACGCGCCCTACGCCCATCGCGGATTTTTTGGCGGTGCGATCCCCGAAAACTCGCTTGCCGCCTTTCGCGCGGCGGTGGAAAACGGCTTCGGCATTGAGCTTGACGTTCAGCTCTCCGCCGATGGCGAGGTGATGGTCTTTCACGACGAGAGCCTTCTGCGTATGACGGGGTGCGACGCATCGCTGTACTCCAAAACGAAAGAGGAGCTTTCTCATTTGCGTTTTGGTGGCACGGACGAGCATATTCCCACCCTCAAAGAGGTCCTCGCGTGCGTAGACGGCAAGGTCCCGCTTCTTGTGGAGATCAAGTCCGATCACGCCGTTTTTGATGTCTGCCGCAAGACTGCCGAGATCCTTGACGGGTATTCGGGCGCGTATATGATCGAATCCTTCCACCCCCTCGCGGTCAACTGGTTCCGCAAGATGCGCCCCGCGGTCGTTCGCGGACAGCTTTCCGCCCGTCTTTTCAAAAAGGGCGACCGCACCCCCTCAATGTTCCTCGTCCAAAATCTGCTTCTCAATTTCCTTGCACGCCCCGACTTCGTCGCCTACGACTATCACCACAAAAACGGCTATTCCTTTTCGCTTTGCCGCTTCTTCCACCGCCCCTATACCGTCGCGTGGACGGTGCGCGATAGGGAAGCGCTTGCCCTTTGCCGTTCCTTTGACGCCGTTATCTTTGAAAACTTAACGGGAGAAGCGCTCGAAAAAGCGGGACGAACCTCTACGAAAAAGGAAGAAACCGTATGACATACACCCTCGTTGCTACCTGCCTTTTCGGACTTGAGCATCTGCTCGGCGAGG
>JAZSBJ010000117.1:0-6724 GCA_045602305.1 Eubacteriales bacterium
ATTGGAGCTGGTAGACGGATTCGAACCCCCGACCTGCTGATTACAAATCAGCTGCTCTACCGGCTGAGCTATACCAGCACGGTTCCTTGGCAACATCAAGGATTATACCATAGTTCTCTCGAATTGTCAAGAGGTTTTTGAAAAAAACTCGCAAAAATAAAAAAGTTTTTGAAGATGGCGAAAAGGCGGCGAAAAACGCCGCCTTTTCGGGTGTTTTTAATCTTTTTTGCTCTTTTGGAGCTTGAGGGCAAGGCGATCAAAATAAGGAAAGAGCGCGGGGCACACGCCTGCGACGGCAAAGAGCAAAAAGTAGCGAATGGCGGACGCCGACTGGTGACCGCCCGTGAGGGCGAGAAGCGGCGCCTTTAAGAGGCTCTTGACGACCAAAACGACAATAACGCCAAGGACGATCTTGAAAATCTGGGAAAGGAGTGGCGAGCGCGTTTCATATTTGAAATAGCGCGTATCAAGGTAGTACATCAAAGAAAAGCCAAGCATTGAGCCGAAGATCTTATATGCGTTGGAGATGGCGTTTTCGAGATTGTGGGGATCGACGTCTGCGGGGAAGGTGGCGCATTCCATAAAAATGAGGAAGGCGGCGGAAAGCGCGAGAATAACACCCGCAGGAATATAAAAGAGATTGGGCTTTTCCGCAAGACGGCAAAAGAAGGGATAGAGAGCGAACACGATCGCCGTGCCGATGAGGAAGCTCACGGTGACGTCTGCGAGCGTGTGGACACCGAGGTACATACGCGTTATGGGGACGATAACACAGAGGGCAATCATCGCAATGCGGATCCATTTTTTGCGGTGCCATACCGCAAGGGAGCCAAACGCGCCTACTGCCGTTTGGGTATGACCGCTGGGGAAGGAATATCCCGTGGCTTCGGCACGTGCGCTTTCCACAATGGTAAAGCTCGGGTCCTTGACCCAAGGACGGGGGACACGGCAAACGATCTTCAAAAACTGATTGACGACGAGCCCCGCGAAGCTGACCGAAAGAAGGTAGTACCCTTCCCTCTTATCCACGCACCAAAGGAACAAAAGGGCAAGCGCGACAAGCACCGTTTCTTCCCCGAGATGGGTGAGGGTGCTCATCAAAAAGTCAAGGACGGGGTTTCGAATGCTCTCAAAGAAATATAAGACCTGCATAGGCTTCTCCTTGTTCGGTTTAAGGTTGCTTCTATTATAAAGGATTTTGGGAGAAAAGTCAAGGAAGCCGTAAAAAAGCGTTGCTTTTCGGGGAAAAATATGCTAAAATGAAGAAAAGAAACAAGCGGAGGTTACACCGTGCAAACACCCTTTAGCGTATATCCGCGTCCTCAGATGCGGCGCGATTCCTTTTTTTCCTTAAACGGCGAGTGGGCGCTTGCCTTTTCTCCCCTGCGCGAGATCCCCGACGATTTTCCCCTGACCGTGACCGTTCCCTTCCCGCCCGAGTCCTCGCTTTCGGGCGTTTTCCAAAAGAGAAAGAAAAACGAGCTTCTCTACTACAAGCGCGTATTCCGTCTGCCCGAGGGCTTCCACAAGGCGAAAACGCTGCTTCATTTCGGGGCGGTGGATCAGGTGGTGACGGTCGTTTTAAACGGCTCGCCCGTCGCAACGCACGAGGGCGGCTATCTTCCCTTTTCGGTGGATATTACCCCCTATCTTGAAGAAGAAAACACGCTCGTCCTTGCGGTCGAGGACACCTTAAACCACGACTACCCTTACGGGAAGCAACGCGTCAAGCGCGGCGGTATGTGGTATACACCTGTGTCGGGCGTTTGGCAATCGGTTTGGCTTGAAAGCTATCCCGAGGGGGGCATCTACGACGTGCGCGTTTCGGGGGATGATGCGAGTGTGACCGTTACGGTCGAAAGCGACGCGAAGGAAGTGACCCTTTCCTATCTTGACGGGGAAACGGAGAAAACGCTTTCCTTTTGCGGAAGCGTGACAATCACTCCAGAGAGCCGCCGTCTTTGGTCGCCCGACGCGCCAAACCTTTACCCCTTTACGGTAAAGACGGCGAGTGACGAAGCGCATTCCTATTTTGCTTTACGCAAGCTAGAAGCGAAAAAATGCGGCGTGCATACGCGCTTCCATCTCAACGGCAAGCCCATCTTTTTGCACGGCGTGCTTGACCAAGGATATTTTCCCGACGGCATTTATTTGCCCGAAAGCCCCGAGGAATATGAGCGCGACGTGCTTCGCACCAAGGCGCTCGGCTTTAATATGACGCGCAAGCACATCAAGGTGGAGCCTGCCCTCTTTTACGAGGCGTGCGACCGCTTGGGGCTCATCGTGTGTCAGGACGCCGTCAACAACGGCGCATATTCCTTCTTTTGGCACACGGCGCTTCCCACCGTGGGAATGAAGCGCTTCCCGAATTTCTTGCACCGCAAGAGCCGAAGGGCAAAGGACATCTTCCTTTCGCACGCGCGCGATACGCTCGACTACGTTTCGCGCTTCCCCTCGGTGCTTCTCTTCACCATCTTCAACGAGGGATGGGGGCAAAAGGACGAAGATGCGGTGTACGACGTCTTAAAGGCAGAAAAGCCCGAGATGCTCTTTGATACCGCGTCGGGCTGGTTCAAGACGGACAAAACGGATATGCGGAGCGACCACGTGTATTTCAAGCGTGTGAAGCCCGATTACAAGGGGGAAACAAAGCCCGTCTTTTTATCGGAGTTCGGCGGGTATTCTTTGCCGCTTGCGGGACATATTTTCATTGAGGGAAAGAACTACGGATATACCGTTTGCCGCGACGAAGCGGAGCTTGAAGCGCGCGTTTTGCGCCTTTACCGCGATGAGGTCATTCCTGCCGTGAAGGCAGGACTTGGCGGCTCTGTTTACACACAGATCACCGACGTTGAGGACGAAACCAACGGCTTCTATACCTACGACCGCGAGGTTTGCAAGGTGAATGCCGAAAAATTTGCCAAGGTTGCGGCGGAATTAAATGCCGCTATGGAGGAATAAGGTGGAACGTTTTGAAGAGAAATTAAAGGAATACGCAGAGCTTCTTATCCGTGTGGGACTGCACATTGAAAAGGGGATGGAGCTTATGGTCTACGCGCCCGTAGACACCGCCCCCTTTGCCCGTTTGTGCGTTTCTGCGGCATACGACGCGGGGGCACGCGAGGTGACGGTCATTTGGAGCGACGATTTTGTCACACGCGAGCGTTTCTTACGCGCGGACAGTGAGGTCTTTGAGAGCGTACCCGCTTGGCGCCAGGCACTGATGAACGGCAAGGCGCGCGAGGGCGCGGCGCACCTCTTTATCGAGGCGTCCGACCCGATGAACTTAAAGGACGCAGATCCTGCGCGAATGCTTGCCAACGCCAAGACGAGAGGCAGAGATCTTGAGGAATTTCAGCGTCTTGAAACGAGCAGTCAGTTCCCGTGGTGCATCGCGTCCGTACCCATCAAATCTTGGGCGGATAAGGTGTTCCCGGGCAAAGAGGACAACATCGACCTTTTGTGGGATGCGATCTTTGAGGCGGTACGCATCCAGGGCGACGGCAATGCCGTTTCTGCGTGGGAGAAGCATCTTGACACACTGCGTGCGCGCACCGAGCAGTTAAATGCGTACAATTTCGCTTCCCTGCACTATACGAACGCTCTCGGCACGGATCTTACCGTGCGTTTGCCCGAGGGGCACATTTGGATGTCGGGCGAGGAAAAAACGCCGAAGGGACACCCCTTCGTTGCCAATATGCCCACCGAGGAGATCTTTACCGCCCCCCTGAAAACGGGCGTTGACGGCGTCGTATACAGCGCGATGCCCCTTGTTGAGGACGGCAACATCGTGCGCGATTTTCATCTTGTCTTTCAGGACGGCAAGATCGTAGAGATCAATGCCAAAGAGGGCGAAGAGGTGCTTCGCAACTCGACACTTGTCGACGAAGGCGCATCCTACCTTGGAGAGGTGGCGCTCATTTCTTACGATTCGCCCATCTCCAACCAAAAGATCCTTTACTACGAAACGCTCTTTGACGAAAACGCCTCCTGCCACCTCGCCTACGGCGCGGCGTACCCCTGTATTGTGGGCGGCGGCGAGATGTCGGACGAGGAGCTTCTCTCCCACGGGCTCAACGTTTCGAGTCAGCACACCGACTTTATGATCGGAACGAGCGACCTTTCCATCGTCGGCACAACGCACGACGGGGAGAAGGTACAGGTGTTCAAGGACGGAAACTTCTGCTTTTAAATAAAGATTCAAAAAAGGTAGCGCATACCTCGGAGTCCGAGGTATGCGCTTTTTGCGAAATGAAAGCCTCGCGATAGACGCGTGGCTTTTTTCTTATTTTTTGCGGTGGATGTGGCGTTTGATATAGACGAACGAGGTGTTGACGAGGACGACGCCGAGGGAGAGGGCGGCAGCGAGGGAGAGGGTGCGGATGCCGTTCGTGAGGAAGCCGTCGGCGCTGCCCGAAAGGGCGCTTGTCATCGTGTAGTAGAGGGCGCCTCCCGGGACGAGGGGAATGAGGCAGACGACGCTAAAGACGGTGGTGGGAGTGCGAAGGCATCGTGCCATAATCTCTGCGTAGAGAGAAACGGCAACGGACACGATCAGATAGCGGGCAAACTCGTTTTCAAGGAAAAGTCCGAGAAGAAGATATAGCACCCAACCGAGAAAGCCGCCAAAGGTGACGAAAAAGATCTTTTTGCCGCGGATATTAAAGACGAGGGCGAAGCCAAGTGTGCCAACGGCGGCGGCGAGGATCTCTAAAAGGGCGTTCCAGTTCATTACGCAACACCTCCAAACAAGAGGGCGGTGAGGACGAAGCCCGCACCGATCGCGACGGCGAGAAGAACGGCGCCGAGAATTCTGACCATTCCCGTAAAGAGGTCACCGACAAAGAGGTCGCGGAGCGCACCCGTGAAGCCGAGCCCGGGGATAAGGTTCATAATATAGCCGATGATGATATAGTCGGGTGTCGCGACTGCCCCGATACGGGTGAGGGAGAACGCCAAAAGCGAGGCAAAAAAGGAAAGCAGAAAGGATTTTAAGAGGGTGTTGGACTCCACGCGGTCAAGACCTCTTGCGAGCGTGCCGAGAAGAATGCCGAT
Source organism: Eubacteriales bacterium (assembly GCA_045602305.1). Lineage (GTDB taxonomy): Bacteria > Bacillota > Clostridia > Oscillospirales > CAG-272 > UBA1740. The sequence continues at coordinate 5,056 of JAZSBJ010000117.1, forward strand.
TAGAAAAGCAAAAAGACATTCGATGGGCGAACGGCTACCGAAAAAGAGGCAGAACGCCGCAGAGATGGCACCCTGTGCGAGGGCGGTCACATACCACGGGTACTTCCCTCTCGGGAGCTTGTCCATCTCCCGTTTGATCTCCTCTGCCGTGGGGGCTTCGGCGCTGATATAGCGCACGAGGGCGTTGGTGCGGTCAAGCAGGTCAAGGTTGTTGTTTATCTGCTTTGGGCGGCGCGTTTGGGTATAGAAGCCCTCGGGCGTTTCCACCGTGACGGTGATGTGCGAGGTCGTGGCATAGGCGTTGGTCGCCACAGCGCCGTAGGCGCGGCACATATGCGAGATGCTGTCCTCCGCGCGGCTGATCTCCGCGCCCGACTCAATGAGCGTGGCGGCGATCTTCAAAATAAGATGAATGATCTCTTCCATTTTTTCCTCTGTTTTTTGAATTTGCAAAGAATCGTCTATAGAAGGTGCTGATGATTTTTCCTACAAGGGTCACTGAATAAGCATAGCATCTCCAAAGGAGAAGAAACGGTATCTTAAATCAACGGCTTCGCGGTATGCGCGCAGGATCGTTTCTCTATCGGAGAGGGCGCTGATGAGCATAAGGAGCGTGCTTTCGGGGAGGTGAAAGTTTGTGATGAGGGCGTCGACCGCCTTGAAGCGGTAGCCCGGGTAGATGAATATTTTGGTTTCTCCTTCCATTGGATGGACGACGCCGTTTTCGTCTGTGACGCTCTCAAGCACGCGGGTCGAGGTCGTGCCGACGGCGACGATCCTGCCGCCGTTTTGTCGGCAACAGTTGATCTTATCCGCGACATCCTCCGTGATGACGAAATGCTCGGCGTGCATATGGTGGTCCTCGATCTTCTCCACCTTGACGGGGCGGAAGGTGCCAAGCCCTACGTGGAGCGTGACCTCGACCACCTCTACCCCCTTTGCGCGAAGCGTGTCGAGAAGCTCGGGGGTGAAATGAAGTCCTGCGGTGGGGGCGGCGGCGGAGCCTTCCGTCCTCGCGTAGACGGTCTGATAGCGGTCCTTTTCCTCAAGGCGCTTTGTGATATACGGGGGAAGCGGCATATTGCCTACCGCATCAAGCACGGCGTAGATGTTGCCGTATTTCTCCGTATCATATTCAAAGCGGACGATGCGATTGCCCTCTTCGCCCATTGCGACTACCTCGGCACGAAGCACGCCGCCAAAGGAGAAGCGTGCGCCCACTTTAGCGCGTTTGCCGGGGCGAACGAGGGTCTCCCACGTGCCGCCCTCGTGCATTTTAAGGAGCAGAAGCTCCATAGAGGCGCCCGTTTTCTCGGTCACGCCGAGCAGGCGCGCGGGGATCACCTTGGAAGAATTGACGACAAGCACGTCGCCTGCATTCAGGTAATCCACGATATTATAAAACCTCTTGTGCGCGAAGGCGCCCGATGCCCGATCAAGGACGAAAAGGCGGGATTCATCTCGCTTTTCGGCAGGAGATTGCGCGATCAGCTCCTCGGGGAGATCGTACGCAAAATCTGCGGTCGAAAGAGAGGTTTTGGGTCTTTCGTTGATAATTTCCATCACTATTTTGTGTTCCTTCATATACTGATTAATACCATCATAACACATTCTTTTGCGTTTTGCAAGGGAGAAAGGGGCAGATTTTGGGGAAAAAGCTACTATTTCG
>JAZSBJ010000118.1:0-17552 GCA_045602305.1 Eubacteriales bacterium
ACCTTAACTTGTCTTCCTAAGACCGCTTGGCCTCCGACTTAGAAGGACGGTCCCGCCTGCCATACCGGCGAGGATTCCTGCTTCTTCAACGATGTATATGAAAGCGACGAGCTGGTTCCCTTCTCGCTGGATGCGCTGATGGAACTGATCCGCGGCCGCAAGATCGAGAAGAAGGAGGGCTCCTACACCACCTACCTCTTTGAGAAGGGCATCGATAAGATTCTCAAGAAGGTGGGCGAGGAGTGCACCGAGGTCATCATCGCCGGCAAGGCAAACGACAAGGCGGAGACGATTTACGAAATCTCCGATCTGGTGTACCACGTGATGGTGCTGATGATCGAGATGGGTATTTCCAACGAGGATATCCTCCGGGAACTTGCCTCCCGCCACGTGATCGACCATAAGGTCAAGCAAGAAAAAATGGTAGGCGACAATATGTAAAACCCTTACGCGGCTTCCCCGAAAGGAGAAGCCGCGCTTTTTTAAAAAAACAAGGGCGTAACGATTGACAGAGAAGAATAAAAATGATATAATATAGAGAAGACGATATTTGGAAAGGAGTGCCGAAATGACAGACCGAAAAGACGATTTTTGGGATATCGCTTCGCTCCTTCCCAAAAAACAGACAAAAATCAAAAGCACGCCATATGGTGAGGTGGAAACGACACCCGTGACGGACGTGCGCGAAGAGGTGCTTGACGGGGAACGCTCGTGCGACGCAGAGGCGCGGAAGATCCACAAAGACACGCCGACAGATAAGGGAGAAGCAGATTCGTACACGCCGAAGGAAAACCCCTTTATCAGCCGCGTTCGCGTCATAGAACGGAAAAGCCATATGCGCCTCTTTCACGGCTTTAAGAGTGACGGCGCCGCTTGGCTTTCCAAGCGTGGCACCCCCTGCCCCTATGCCCCCTATTTTTCGTTTGTACCGCAATACGAGCAGTTAAACGCGGCGCAAAGGGCGTATTATCTCTATTTTCGCGATTCTGCCAACAGTGGAATGTATTTGGATGCAGGGCAAAGCTACGTTTTGCTTTATATTTATGAAATTTTAAATCTGCCCGAATATATCCCGCCAAAAATCGGCATATTGCGCCTTGCTAAGGTGTGGAGCGCTTATCGCAAATCAATGCCGATCCTCGACAAAAACCTCATTCCGTGGCTTGCGGATTATGGGCTTTTGCACGGAGTGGGATGCCCGCGAGAGATCCTTTCTCCTTTTTTAAACGAGATCCTCGCAAAATCGAATTTAAAGGAATTTTACCTCGGCTTTGACGAGAAAAACGCAGGGGGAATGACGGACGCCTTAATCCTCTTGACCTCGCAATACCGTTATGAAAACAGTCGCTATGCTACGGGAGAAAACAAGGCGCTCTTTCAAAACCACATTCGCTCTGCGGCGTCGACTGTGCTTCGTCACATTTTCCTCGATGGCGGAAAGCTCAAGTACCAAACCGTCACCAAACGGATGGATGCCTTTACGGGGGCACTTTGGGCAGGCACAAATCGCTACGAGCTTGAGGTGACCTATTATTCCGTCACGGGAACGGACGATCTAAAGATCACGATGACCGCCGTCGTAAAGTATTCGGAAAACAAGCTTCGCGCCTATCTTGGCGTAAAAAGCCGTCTTTCCGTTTCTTGTCTTCCCGATCGCGCGCGCAGCTTGGTGGATGCCTATTTTGAGCGCGCACTCCCCAAGAAAACGGAAAGGGAAGCTGTAGCGCGCCCCGAATACGAGGCAATGTACGACCCGTTAAGCGTGGGCGTTTCTACCGAAGAGGCAAAGGAGATCGAGCAAAGCTCTTGGGAAAACACCTGGCTTTTGATTCCCGATGCCGAAAAGGAAGAGATCTTTTCCGATGCGCTCACCGCGTCGACCGCAATACCCGTACCCGATGCCCCCGCCCCCGAAGCGCACCGACTGACAAAGTCGCAATCCGTCTTTTTATCGCATCTTTTATCGGATGACCAAGCGGCGGCACGGCAGTTTGCGAGGGAAGTGTCTATCTCCTATTTGACGCTTGGCGAATCGGTAAACGAATTTTTTGCAGATACCCTAGGAGATACCGTTCTCGATCTTTTGGGCGAGGAATATACCGTCGTTTCCGATTACGAGGACGAAATACGGGCGGCAATTTGTGCCGCCAACGAATAAGAGGCAGTTATGGAACACGAAAAAATGATTCCGAAACGGATTCTAAATCAGTTAATTTCCGCACTTTCTGCGGGCGTCGTACCGAGAACGGGGGCGCCCTATATTGCCATTGGCAGAAACGAGGAGATCGCGGCACTTCTTGAAAATATGAACGCCGTTGCCGAGGGGGGCGCCTTCGTTCGCTTCTTGATCGGCAGATACGGTAGCGGTAAGAGCTTTTTGATCCAGCTTTTGCGCGGCTATGCGATGGAGCGCGGATTTTTAACGGCGGATTGTGATCTTTCTACCGATCAGCGCCGTCTTTGCGGCGGGAACGATGCGGGGCTTGCCACCTATCGCGAGCTTTTAAGAAACCTTGCATCCAAGGCTTCTCCCGAGGGGGGCGCTCTCCCCGTAGTTCTCTCGCGCCACTACACGGCAATCCTCTCAAAGCTAGCGGAAAAGGATATTTATCCCGAGGCAGATTTCTTTTTTGCCGCCTTGCAAAAGGAAGTGCTTTCGACCTTCTCGGCGCTCGAAAACAGTGTTGGCGGTTTTGACTTTGCCCGCGTTCTTTCCGCCTATTTTATGGCAACCGCAGAAGAAAACGAGGCGAAAAAGAGCGCTTGCCTAAAATGGCTTCGCGGGGAATTTGCCAATAAGACGGACGCAAAATCCGAGCTTGGTTTCCGCGTCAGTGGCATCGTGGATGACGAGAACTGGTACGACTATATCAAGCTTTGGGCGATTTTTGCGCGGCACATCGGTTATCGCGGGCTTATCATTTATATTGACGAATGTATCATTCTCTACAAGATCGTCAACCGTGTTGCCCGTGAGAATAACTACGAAAAGATCCTCACCATCTTCAACGATACGCTCCAAGGCAGAGCCGAGGGGCTCGGCGTTATCTTCGGCGGCACGCCGCAATTTTTAGAGGATACCCGCCGCGGTCTTTTCAGCTACGAGGCGTTAAGAAGCCGCTTGGCTGACAGTCGCTTTGCCGATACGGGCTATGCGACGCTCTCGTCCCCCGTGATTCGCTTGCGCCGTCTTTCCGACAACGAGCTTTACGCGCTTCTGTGCCGTCTTTCCAAGCTCCACGCGATGCAAAAGGGAACTGACGAGCTTTTGTCGGACGCGGAGCTACGAGAATTTCTCGCCTTTTCGACCTCGCGCGCGGGCGCTTCTGAGCTTTTGACCCCGCGCGAAATGATCCGTGACTTTATGACACTTTTAAACATTCTCTCGGAAAACAAGGACGCAACGTTTTCTTCACTTCTCACCGCAAGGAGCGTAGATGTCGGGGCAGAAAAGACCGAGGCGGACGAGCCCCTCGGTATCTCTCTTTCCGATTTTAGCTTATAAAGGAGATCTTATGACGGCAGACAGTCTTTTTTCGCGTTTTCCCCCTTTTATACGGGAATATATCTATTCTCACGGGTGGGAAGAGCTGCGTCAAACGCAAATGGACGCGGCGCGCGTTATTTTTGAAACAGAGGACAACCTGCTTCTTTCCTCGTCCACAGCGTCGGGAAAGACGGAAGCCGTCTTTTTCCCCATTTTAAGCGAGCTTTGCGCGCTTCCGCTGGCGTCCGACGGCGTAAAGGTGCTTTACATCGCCCCCTTAAAGAGCTTGATCAACGATCAGTTTTACCGTATGGAAGAGCTGCTCGACGAGAGCGGTATTCCCGTGTTTCATTGGCACGGTGACGTCGGCTCTTCCCAAAAAACAAAGCTCTTAAAGGAGCCTGAGGGCATCCTGCAAATTACCCCCGAGTCGCTGGAAAGTATGCTTGTCAATCGCGCAAACGACATCCCCCGTCTTTTTTCTGCGCTTCGCTACGTGGTGATCGACGAGGTGCATACGATGATAGGCACGGACAGAGGAAATCAGATCATCTGTCTTTTGACGCGTATTTCCCGCCTTGCGGGATGCCATCCTCGCCGCATTGGGCTTTCGGCTACCATCGGTGATCTTTCCGCCGCCGCAAATTGGCTTGCAAGCGGAAGCGGAAGGGGCACGCAAGCCCCCGAGCCCCCAAAGCAAAAGCTGCATTGGCGCTTGGGACTTGAGCATTTTTTCATTCAAAACACCGAATACAAGCAAGCAAAAACGCCGATCGAGGAAGAAGATGCCGCCGCACGCGCAGGGGCAGTTGCCGATGCGGGGTATGAATATCTTTATGATGCTCTTAAGGGGCGAAAGTCCCTCGTTTTCTCCAACTCGAGAGAGGAAACGGAGATCGTGACCGCTACCTTGCGCCGTATCGCCAAGGCGCGCGGCGAGCGCGACCGATTTTTGATCCACCACGGCAATCTTTCCGCCGCCTTGCGTGAGGATGCCGAGATCAAAATGAAGGACGAGAGCATTGACGCTGTGACCTGTGCGACGGTCACGATGGAGCTTGGCATAGATATCGGCAAACTCTCTCGCGTTGTGCAAATGGAGTCCCCGAACAGCGTTTCTGCCTTTTTGCAACGTCTTGGACGCTCAGGCAGACGCGGCGATCCCCCCGAAATGTTAATGATCTTCCGTGAAGAAACGCCGCTTCCCAACGCTCCCTTGCCCGAGCTGATTCCGTGGGAGCTTTTGCGCGCGATCGCCATCATTCAGCTTTATGTGGAAGAGCGCTTTATTGAGCCGCCACGGGAAAGAAGGATGCCGCTTTCGCTTGCCTTTCATCAAACACTCTCGACCCTTGCGTCCCTCGGTGAGCTTTCTCCCCGCGCCTTGGCAGAGCGCGTTTTGTCGCTCCCGCCGATGCGAGCCTTAGACCCCGAAAGCTATCGCTCGCTTTTGCTTTCTATGGTACAAAACGAGTATTTGGAGCTGACGGACGAGGGCGGGCTTATCGTCGGGCTTGCCGCGGAAAAAATTATTGCCAGCTACAAATTTTACGCGGTGTTTAAGGATAGCGAGGATTATACCGTACGAAACGAAGCCGAGGAGATCGGCACCATCACCAACCCCATTCCCAAGGGCGAGCGCTTTGCTCTGGCGGGACGCGTATGGGAGGTCGAGGACGTGGATATTCCGCGCCGCTTGATCTACGTACATCCTGTTGAAGGGAAGATGGAGATCTCGTGGCCGGGTGACAGCGGTGAGATACACACGCGAATTTTGCGCCGTATGCGTGAGATCCTTTTCGAGGACACCAAGTATCCCTACTTAATGGGAAACGCAATCGAGCGCCTAGCCTCGGCGCGCCATACCGCGCGCAGTGTCGGAATGGATAAGTCCCCTTTTTTGGCGTTCAGCGATACGTCGGGCTGCCTTTTCCCGTGGCTTGGTACGCGTGCCTTCCGCACCCTAAAGCGCTTTCTGCAGGCGAATGCTTCTGCGCTTGGAATCAGCAACATTTCTTCCTTTGGGTGTTGTTATATCACCTTCAAGATGACACCCGATACAAAGGAGCGCTTCTTGCCAAATCTTTTATCCTTGATTCGCAAGAACGGAATGGATCCCTTGTCGTTGATTCCTGCCTCGGAAACGCCCGTTACCGATAAGTATGACGATTTTATTCCCGCAGAGCTTTTGCGACGCGCCTACGCGCTCGATAAGCTATCGCCGCAAGAGGTTATGACCTATTTCGTAAAGGAGATTGAACAATGAACGAGCTTTACGAGTCCCTAGCCCCCTTTTATGCCGAATTAAACAGCGACGTTTCCTACGAGCGTATGGCAAGCTATGTCGAAAAATGCTTTTCTTCGTATTTTAAGGGAAAGGTTGCGGACGTGCTTGACCTTGGATGCGGAAGCGGAAATATGACCTTTCCGCTTTTAAAGCGCGGATACAGTATGATCGGCGTTGACGCCTCGGAGAATATGCTTGCAGAGGCGAAAAGCGCAGAGCGCGGTGACGAGGTGCTTTGGCTTTGCCAGGATATGCGCTCCTTTGAGCTTTACGGCACAGTAGAGGGCGCCGTTTCAACTCTTGACTGCATCAACCACCTTTTAAAGCGCGAGGACGTGCTTTCTTGCTTTCGGCTCGTCCACAACTATCTCGTCCCCGACGGCATCTTTGTGTTTGACGTCAACTCTCCTTATAAATTCAAGGAGATCTATGGGGAGAACACCTACGTTCTCGAAAGCGACAGTGCCTTTTGCGTTTGGCAAAACTTTTTCAGCCCCAAGAGTGGCAGATGCCACTTTGCGGTAGATCTCTTTGAGAATGCGTCAGATGGGCTCTACGCTCGAAGAAGCGCGGACAGAGAAGAGCAGATGTACACCGAGCGCCAAATCCGCACGATGCTCGAAAAAACGGGCTTTACCGTCCTTTCCGTGACCGACGACTATACCGACGCCCCCGTCACCCCCTCGACGGAGCGCTTGACCTTCGTTGCACGGGCAAATAAAGAAATGTGAGGCTTTTATGGAACACGGAACAATTTTTCGCGCGATGACGAGCGACGGCTCGGCGCGGATCACAGTCATCAATTCGCAAGCCATCGTCGATGAGATGATTCGACTTCACAAAACATCCCATACCGCAAGCGCCGCCCTCGGTCGCCTTTTGACGGCAACCTCGCTCATCGGCTGTATGATGGGCGAAAAGGACAACACTGTCACCGTGGGCATTCACGGCGACGGACCGCTTGGAAAGCTCCTTGCCGTTTCGGATTACTATGGCAATGTGCGCGGATACGTGCAGAATCCCTCGGCAGACGTGTCGCGCAAACCAAACGGAAAGCTCGACGTCGGTGCCGCCGTTGGGGCGGGAACGCTTTACGTCATTCGTGACGACGGCAAATCTCCCACACCGCACATTGGCACGGTGGGGCTCGTATCGGGAGAGATTGCAGAGGATATCGCCGCTTATTATGCGGAGAGCGAGCAGATCCCCACACTTTGCGCGCTTGGCGTTTTGGTAGCGCCCGACGGCTCTTGCTTGGCGGCAGGTGGTGTAATGGTCCAACTGCTCCCCTTTGCGGATAACGCCGTTATTGATTTGATCGAGAGAAACGCCGCGTCGCTTACTTCGGTAACAGATCTCTTTAAGCAGGGGCTTTCTCCCCTTGAGATCGCAAATATCGCGCTGAAGGATATTCCGTTTGATCCCTTTGACGAGATCACGGTGGATTATCTTTGCAACTGTAGTAAGGAGCGTATGCGCGAGGCGCTTCGCAAGGTCGGTGATAAGGAATTGAAGCAGATGCTTGACGAAGAGGAAGCTGAGGGAAAGGCGCGTGCGCTCACGGTTTCCTGTCAGTTTTGCAACAAGAGCTACGTATTTGAGGAAAAAGACATCATAAACCAAAACGAAGGAGAAGAACAATGAGTATTTTGTACGGTAACGCAGTCGTCGGACAGTCGGGCGGACCTACCGCCGCCATCAACGCAACGCTTTCGGGCGTGATTCGCGGTGTTCTTGCCGCAAAGGATACCATTAAAACGCTCTACGGAATGCGAAATGGCGTAGAAGGATTGCTTGACGAGAGGTTCGTGGACCTCACGGCTCTTTTTGCAAAGGAAGAGGACCTTTTAACGCTTGAGAATACTCCCGCCGCCGCCCTCGGCTCTTGCCGCTTTAAGCTCCCGAAGCCCGATGCGGACAGAGCGACCTTTGACCGTATGCTCGCCATTTTCAAGAAATACGATATTCGATACTTTTTCTACATCGGCGGCAACGATTCGATGGACGCCGTTGCAAAGCTGACGGCATACCTTGAAACCGTGGATTACGAGATGCGCGTGATCGGTGTTCCCAAGACCATCGACAACGACCTTGTCGGAACGGATCACACCCCTGGATTTGGTTCTGCCGCAAAATATATCGCGACTACGATTAAAGAAATCGTGCGCGACTGTGCAGTTTATACCGTTTCTGCGGTAACGATCGTCGAAATTATGGGACGCGATGCAGGGTGGCTGACCGCCGCTTCCGCGCTTGCTTCCTTGAGTGGCGACGGTCCCGACCTCATCTATTTGCCCGAGCGTGCGTTTTCTCTTGACACTTTCTTTACCGATGTAAAGCACGCACTCGAAAAGCACCCCAATGTAGTCGTCGCGGTGTCCGAGGGGCTTCGCTTTGCAGACGGTAGCTATGTCGGCGCGTCAAGACAAAGCGGTGCAACCGATAGCTTCGGTCACGCATACCTTGCGGGTACGGGAAAATTCCTTGAGAGTGCTGTAAAGCAGGAGCTTGGCTGCAAGGTGCGCGCCGTGGAGTTAAATCTTCCGCAACGCTGCGCCGCACACCTCGCTTCGGCTACGGATATCGAGGAATCCGTCCGCACGGGAATGTGCGCCGTTTCCTTTGCGATTGGCGGTGTCAGCGGACATATGATGGTCGCCGTGCGAAAGGACGAGCCCTATGCCGTCGAGATTTCCTCGTCGCCCGTTTCGAGCATCGCCAATATGGTAAAAACCGTCCCCGACGCATACATAAACACAGAGGGCAACGGCATCACCGAGGCGGGCATTCGATATCTTGCCCCCTTGATTTTAGGTGAGCGTTCTCCCGTTTATGAAAATGGTATGCCCAAGCACATCGTTATCTAAATAAAAAAAGGCACCCGTATGGGTGCCTTTTTTAGTCTAAAAGCAGTGCGTCCTCGTCCAGTGCTTGGATCGCGGGTGCCTTTTTAGGACGGTATTTGAGGGGATCAAACCGAAAGCGGCGGCAAAAATAGGAAGCGCACGCTTCCTTGCGGTAGGGGCAGGATATTTTCACGCGTTCTTCGTCCCTCGTGCCCTCGGTAAGGAATAGAGCCAGCGGCGGCGCGTTGGGGGCACTTTCGGGATAGGAGAATGCGGCGTGCGTGCAAAGCGCACAGGTGCGCGGGATTTCTTCGTTATGTTTCATCGCAGATCCTTTATGTTTTTTATACGCATATTTTAACATATTTTCTCTTTCTTGTCAACCGAAACGCAAAAGGAGTGCCGTAAGAAAAAAAGCGGCACACCCGCAAAGGAGCTTTACGGGAAGATAGCTTTTGAGCGAGAGATCCGTTTCCGTAATACAATCCTGCGTTTGAAAAAAGACGGAAAGCCCCGAAAACGCCACGCTAAAAGCGCAAAACGGAAGCGTGAGTGCATCCTTGGATGCGGTGCAAAGAGAGCAGGCGGTGGCAATTTCAAAAAAAGAAGCCGCCATTCGCGAAAGAAATGGACTTTTGAGAAAGGGAAGTATTACGCTGCAAAGCGCGGAAAAAAACAATACGTATCCCGAAATAAAGAGAGAGGCGCGCACCGCCCCCCGCACAGAGCGCGGAACGGAAAATTCCTCTTTGGGAAAAGGGATGGAACTAGAAGCTGTAAGGTGTGAGGACGCCCTCGTGCGTCCCAGAAGAAACCCGCAAAAAATTGAAATAAAAAGCTCTAAAGCATAGAGGTATATCCCCACCCGCAGAGAAGAGAGCATTCCAAGACCGACGCTTCCAATGAGGAAAAAGGGGCTTGCATTCCCCGAAAAAAGCAGTAGTCGCTCCGCCTCTTCCTTTTGAATAGCGCCAAGCTTATAATAGTGCGCGACCGCCTTTGCCCCCATTGGAAACCCGAAAAATGCGCCGAGAAAAAAAGCGACCCCGCCGTATTTTGATAAGCGTAGCGGACGCAAAAGCGGTCGCGTGAGGGTCATAAACATCCGTTCTGCCCCCTCAAGCGAAAGGATGAGATCTGTGAGGACCAAAAATGGGAAAAGGGTTGGGATCAACGCGTATGCACAAACGCGAAGCGCTGCACGAACCCCATCGCTCACCCTTGCAATTTGCCAAGAGAAAAGGATCAAAAGCAATATAAGGAAGACGGAAAAGACACGGGAAGTCGCCTTGTTTTCTAACTTCGATTGCATCAAATTTCCTCTCCCCTCATATTCTTCGTATGGATCGTTTTAACCAAGTTATGAAGGAGCTGCTCAAATTATGAAGCCAAAGACAGAAAGCACGCGCGAAAAGATCGTTTGGGGTGATGTTTTCCCAAAATACAGAATTTCTATGCTGGATAACGGAAAGCACAAAAGGGCACGCATCGAGGGCGCCAAAAAGCTCTTGCTTTGTATTGAGAAAGAGGTGAAGATCTTGCTCGGCGATGAGGTCTTGCACATCTTTGGAGAATCGCTTTCCTGTATCAATTATCAGGGTGCGGCGGTTGAGGTTTCGGGGCTGATTCGAGAGATCGTTTTTGAGAAAAAGGAGCAAGGGCGTTGAAGCTGCCGTTATACCGATGGCTCCTCGGTTTTTATCGCGTCACGACCGAGCCGAGATATAAAACCCGTCTGCAAAACCTGCTCTTTACCGCCCGTATTGTGGCGTATGAGGACAAAAACGACGCTTTTTACATACCTCGCGGGCAAAGGGAGCGCCTTCTCGCATTCGCGAAACGCGAGCGCCTTTCTGTGTCCTTGGGGGAGCTAGAGGGCTTTCCGAAGCTCCTTTTTCTGCATAGACACCGTGTAGGGATTCCTCTTGGGATCCTTTTGGGAATATTGCTTCTCGTTTTGGGGACGCATACCGTTTGGCGCGTCGAGGTCGTGGGAAATGAAACGTTCACGGAAGAAGAGATCGAGGGGGCGCTGTACGACGCGGGATACGGTGTTGGAAGCCGAACGGCAAAGGAAAGCTATGACGACGTGATCGCGTCCTGCCGCCTTTTACATCCCGAGATTGCCTGGATGGGGATTTACACACAGGGAACAACGGCGTATGTCAAGGTCATCGAAAACACGTCGCAAAACGGAGATGCGGAAAAAATCCCCCCATCTCATTTGGTTGCCGCCGCGGATGCGCTTATCTTGGAAATGAATATCTCGCGCGGCACGTCCGTCGTGAGGGCGGGAAGCGTTGTCAAAAAGGGCGATCTTCTGGTTCTCGGTGTCGTTGAGGGGGCGTACAAGGATACCGTTATGCCCGCAACTGGAGAGGTGATCGGGCGTGTTCGGGAATCTTTTTCGGTCAAAATTCCATACAAACAGACGGAAAAGGTGGAAACGGAGCGCAAAAAGCTCTCTATCGGCGTAAATTTTTTTAAAAAAGAGATAAATATTTTCAAAAGGACTAGAAAAAAAGAATCGGATTATGTTATAATAGAAAGAAAAGAAGGATTGTCGCTCCCCGGCGGCATTTCCTTGCCCTTTGGCTATACCGTCCGTGAAGCCATCCTTTATGAAACGAGAGAAACGGAGCTTGGTAAAGCAGAGGCAATACGCGAGGGAAGTGCCGCTTTGGCACAAAAAATCCGCGCGGCAACGGCAGGGGGAGAGGTACTCTCTCGCCGCGTTGAAATATCGGAAGAGGACGGGGCGTGCGTCTTGTACGCCACGGTGGAATACACAAAAAACATTGCCGAGCGCTTGCCCTTTGCAGTGGGCTAGTCGGCAAACGGAGGACTACGTGCAAAAAAGCATTCTATTCGACAGCGCAGATATGACGGCCGCCGCCTTTGGTACCTGTGATGAATTTGCAGATGCTGTAAGAGAGGCGTTCGGCGTTTCCATTCAAAACGAAAGAACGGATAGCGGCGGCGATGCGCTCACCCTTTCGGGTGACGGAGAAGCACTTGAAAAGGCTGCGGCGGTTTTCCGCTATTTAAAGGCGCTCCTTTCGCGCGGCGAGGCGCTTTCTATGCAGACCGTCACCTATGCCATCTCGCTTGCGAGGGACGGCGAATTTGAGGCGCTTGAGGGCTTTGGAAACGACGTTCTCGCCATTACGATGCGCGGAAAGCCCATCAAGCCCAAAACGCTGGGACAAAAGAAATACATTGCCGCCATAAAAAAGAACACCGTCGTCTTTGGCGTCGGACCTGCGGGAACGGGTAAAACCTTTCTTGCCGTTGCAATGGCAACCGAGGCGCTGCGTCGTCACGAGGTGGATCGTATCGTCCTCACGCGTCCTGCCGTGGAAGCGGGAGAGCGCCTTGGCTTTTTGCCCGGAGATCTGCAAAGCAAGATCGATCCCTATCTGCGCCCTCTGTACGACGCCCTTTTTGAAATGTTAGGTCCCGAAAACTATGCCCATTATCTTGAAAAGGGAATGATCGAGATCGCGCCGCTTGCCTATATGCGCGGTAGGACCCTCGACAATTCCTTTATCATTCTCGATGAGGCGCAGAACACCTCTCCCGAGCAGATGAAAATGTTTTTAACGCGCCTTGGAAACGGCGCAAAGGCGGTCGTGACGGGTGACCCCTCACAGACCGATCTTCCCACGGGGACCAAAAGCGGTCTTGCCATCGCGGTGAACATCTTGAAGGATATTGAGGATATCGCTGTGCATACCTTCACGGAACGGGATGTCGTGCGCCATCGCCTTGTACAAAAAATCATTCTTGCCTATGAGAAATACGACCGCGAAAAAGGACAAGCCGCCAAAAAATATCAATTAAAAAGCAGTGGAAAGAAGGAAACAAAATGAAACATTATACCCCTGATATTCCAAAACTCCGCATTTGTTTCTCGGCAGATGAGAAATACACCAGAAACGCATACGCAATCAAGAGAATCGTGCGCGAGGCTGTGCGTGCGACGCTATACTATGAAAAATTTGACGCCGACGCGGAGATCTCCGTGTCCTTCGTTACCAATGAGAGCATAAGAAAGCTCAATTTGGAATATCGGGAAAAGGACAGCGCGACCGACGTTCTCTCCTTCCCGATGTACACGAGAGAGGAGATTGCAGAGATTGTTCCCGAGGAAGAAGATACCGTTGTCCTCGGTGATATCGTTCTTTCCCTCGAGCGTGCAGAGGAGCAGGCTGAGGAGCTTGGACACGGCTTTTTGCGTGAGGTCGCTTTCTTGACCATTCATTCGGTCTTGCATTTGCTTGGCTACGACCACGAGCTTTCTCCCGAGGAAGATGAAATTCAGTGTGCAAAGCAGCGAGAGATTCTTGAGGCTATGGCACCCGACGACAACGAATAAGAGGAATTATCTATGAAAAAAACCGGATTTATCGCGATCGTAGGACGCCCAAACGTTGGAAAGTCTACGCTCTTAAATCAGATTTTGGGCGAGAAGATCGCTATCGTGTCCAAGCGTCCGCAGACGACGAGAAACCGTATTACGGGCATTCTCACCGAGGGCGAGGATCAGTTTGTCTTTCTTGATACCCCGGGCTTACATAACCCCAGAACCAAGCTCGGTGATTTTATGGTAAAGACCGCAGACAGCGCCATCGGCGAAGCGGATGCAGCCATTCTCGTGGTAGAGCCGCGCGAGGCGGTAGGCGAGATCGAGCAAACGGTCATCGACCGCATTAAAAAGCTCGGCATTCCCGCCGTGCTTGCCATCAACAAGATCGACGCCGTCACTCCTTTAAATGTTGCCAAAACGATTGAGGCGTACAGCGCCGCATTTGATTTTGATGCGGTCGTTCCTATGGCGGCAAAATCGGGCAAAAACGTTCCCGTTTTGGTGGACGAATGCCGTCGGTATTTAAGCGAAAGCGAGTGGTTTTTCCCCGATGATATCGTAACGGATCAGCCCGAGCGACAGATCGTTGCCGAGATCATTCGCGAGAAGATCTTGCGCCTTTTAAGCGAGGAAATTCCGCACGGGACGGCAGTTGTGATCGAGGCGTTCGAGGAAAGCGAGCGATTGCTCAGCATCCGCGCTGAGATCTTCTGCGAAAAGGAATCTCACAAAAGGATCATCCTTGGCAAGCAAGGAAGTATGCTAAAGACCATTGGCACCTATGCAAGAGAGGACCTTGAAAAGTTTTTTGGCTTAAAGGTATATCTTGACCTATGGGTAAAGGTAAAGGAAAAATGGCGTGACAGCACCTTCCAGCTGATGAATTTCGGTTACAACAAGAAGGATTACGAGTAATATTGACGCGTAGCGTCGGATAGGGGGGAGCGTTTTGCAAATCGTGATGGTTTCGGGTCTTGTCGTGCGTACGACGGACTATGGAGAAAAAGACCGCATTCTGTCTTTATATACGGACGAGCTTGGGCTTATCACCGTCACGGCAAACGGTAGTCGCTCCTTGAAGAGCCGCGCTCTCGTTGCGACAGAGCTGTTTTGTTACAGCCGATTCGTGCTTACCAAGCGTGCCGATCGCTATACCGTCAAAGAGGTTGAGCTGATAGAGAGCTTTTTCGACCTTCGCTCCGACGTCACAAAGATCGCACTTGCGGGCTATGCGTGCGAGGTGTTAGCGCACGTTGGCACAGAAAATATGCCTGAGCCTGACCTTTTGCGTCTGTGCTTGAATACCCTTTACGCGATCGCCAAGGAAAAGTCGACTCACGCCCAGATCAAGGGCGCGTTTGAGATGCGTGCGGCGGCGATCCTCGGCTTTATGCCCGAGCTTTCGGTTTGCGCCGATTGCGGGGAAGAGGGAGAGGACGTTGTGCTTGACGTAATGAACGGTGCTGTGCGTTGCGGGGAATGCCGAAGGGCAATAGAGGATTTTCCACCTGCCCCTGCGGAAGACGAGGGGCACGCGACTATTTTGTGCCTTTTAACACCTTCTGCGCGCGCAGCACTTTTCTACGTGCTTCGCTGTCCGCTTGAGCGCATTCTATCCTTTCGACTAGACGGCGAAGAGGATATCAAGAGCTTTTCGTACGCGGCAGAAACTTATTTACTGAATCACCTCGAACGCTCGTTCAAGAATTTAGAGTTTTACAAAACTCTGCTTATGAGTTTATAACAGGAACGGTGTATATGGCTTTTACACAGAAAACCTTAGAAACGCTTGAATTTGATAAGATCATTCTAAAACTTGCGTCGGTGGCATTTACCCCCGGCGCTAAGCTGCTTGCAGAGCGCCTTGTGCCTACGGACGATTATGAATTGGTGGTATCAAGGCAAAAACGCACCGCCGACGCGCGCCGCTTGTTGTCTCACAAGGGTGTGCCGCCCTTTGGCAAAGCCGTCAACGTGTGCGACGCGGCAGAACGGGCAGAGAAGGGGGCTGTGCTTTCGATGCACGAGCTTCTTGATATTGCAGATATTTTTACCTCTGCGCGCCTTCTTCTCGATTACCTCAACGGCAACCGTTTGTTTCCTACGGTGCTGGATGAGAGCTTCGGTAGACTTCTTCCCAACCGTACCTTAGAAGAGAAGATTCGCCGCACCGTTATCTCCGACGAAATGATTGCCGATGAAGCAAGCCCGACGCTTGCCGACATCAGACGGAAAATGCGCGCCGCCAATAACCGTATCAAAGAAACGCTCCAGCAGTACGTCAGCGGTCAGCGCTCAAAATATTTACAAGAAAATCTCGTGACTCTGCGCGACGGGCGGTACGTTGTCCCCGTGCGTGCGGAATATCGCAACGAGATCAAAGGACTTCTTCACGACACCTCGGCATCGGGCGCGACCCTATTTATTGAACCGATGGCGGTCGTGGAAGCCAATAACGAGCTTCGCGAGCTTTCGTCCAAGGAAGCGAGAGAGATCGATCGCATTTTGGCAGAGCTTTCGGCACTTTGCGCCGAATTTTCGGGTTCTCTTATGCAAAACTATAAGATCATCACGGAGCTTGCCTTTGCCTTCTCCTGCGCCGCCTTGGCGGATCGAATGAAGGCGGTTTCTCCCGAGCTCGTAAAGGAGCCCCTTGTATCCTTAAAGGGGGCAAGACATCCGCTTCTCGATCCCAAAACCGCAGTGCCCATCGACGTGTCCTTGGGTGAGTCCTTTGATACACTCGTTATCACGGGACCCAATACGGGCGGAAAAACCGTAACCCTTAAGACCATAGGACTCTTTGCCCTAATGACACAGGCGGGACTGCAAATTCCCGCGCGCGAGGAGTCCAAAATGGGTATCTTTCGCGAGGTCCTCGCCGACATCGGCGACGAGCAGAGCATAGAGCAATCGCTTTCCACATTCTCAGCACATATTGTAACGACAGTTGGGATCCTAGACCGCGCAACCGAAGGCTCGCTGGTTCTTTTTGACGAGCTTGGTGCGGGTACCGATCCCGTAGAGGGGGCAGCCCTTGCCACTGCTATCTTGGAAGCGGTACGTGCGACGGGCGCCGTCGTTGCCGCAACCACCCACTACGCCGAGCTTAAGGCGTATGCCTTGCAGACTGAGGGCGTACAAAACGCATCCTGTGAATTTGACGTTGTAACCTTGCGCCCTACCTACCGTTTGATTATGGGCGCTCCCGGAAAATCCAACGCCTTTGCCATTTCCGAGCGACTTGGGGTTTCCCCCTCTGTGGTGGCGCGCGCTCGCGCGCTTGTCAGCGAGGAAAACAAGCAGTTTGAAACGGTCATCGAGCGCTTAGAAGCCGACCGTATCGCAATGGAAAAGGAAAAGGATGAGGCGCGGCGATTGCGCGAGGAATACGAAGCTTTTAAAGCCAAAGCAGAAGCGGAGTTAAAAGAGCGTACCAAGGCTGCAGAGGATGAAATTAAAAAATCGCTCGAAAAAGCGCGGCAGATCTTAGATAGCTCTCGCGCGACGGGCGATTTCGTGATGAAGCAGCTAGATGACGTCCGCAAAAAGCAGGAGAGCGCGCGCTTTGCTGAGGAGTTAGCAGAGGCAAAACGAGATATCCGCGCCCGCCTCGGCAAGAGCGACGAAATGTATTCCGCCTTCGAATATAACGAGGTCAACCTAGACGAGGAATACGTTCTTCCGCGCCCCTTAAAGATCGGGGACTCTGTGTATCTTGTCAGCTTCGGTCAAGAGGGCGAGGTCGTTTCACTCCCCGATAAGGACGGAAATTTGCAGGTCAAGGCGGGAATTTTGAAGGCGAAAACACACGTTTCCAAAATTCGTCTTTTGGGAAAATCGCCCGTGAAAAAGGTAGAAAAAGCGAAAGCCGTATCCAAGATCAAAACCGCCATTGCCGACGGCTTTAAGCCCGAGATCGACGTAAGAGGATGCACGGGTGACGAGGCGTGGTGGCGCATTGACAAGTATATCGATGACGCGTATCTTGCGGGCGTTTCCAGCGTTCGCATCATTCACGGCAAGGGAACGGGCGCATTGCGCACGGCACTTTGGGGCTTTTTCCGTGCCGACAAACGCATAGCTTCCTTCCGTGCAGGCGTGTACGGCGAGGGAGATGCGGGCGTTTCTATTCTCGAATTGAAATAAAAAAGGCTGTTGCGAAAAGCAACAGCCTTAAGGAATCAAAGCCCTAAGCAAGCGGCACCGATAATGCCTGCGTCATTTCCAAGCTCTGCAACGACGATCTTCGCTCTGTGGGGGTATCCGCGCGTATACTGCTCGCGCTCAACCAGCTCGTTCAGAGGGTCGAGCAGGTAGTTGCGCTCATTGCAGATGCCGCCACCGATGCAGATGATCTCGGGCTGAAAGATGTTGATGATGTTGGCGATGCCGCACGCGAGATGCTCGATGTAGTAGTCTACAACGCCCGCGGCGATCTTGTCGCCCTTTTTCATTGCGGCAAACGCGGTGCGAGCCGAGATCTTGCCGTACGTCTTATAGTCGTCAACCATTAGGGAAGGGATTTTCTTGATGTCACACTCAAGCACCTTTTCTCTCGTG
>JAZSBJ010000119.1:0-6493 GCA_045602305.1 Eubacteriales bacterium
CCGCCGTAGTCGTCCAGATGGTGCATGATCGTGTGCGCTGCATAGTTCACAGAGGGGAAGCCGCACAGCGCGGTAACGACACCGCCGAAGCCAAACGCCGAGGTGATTGCCATGATAGCACCGAACATCAGCTGAGGCTTCATAGAGGGCAGCGTGATGTACCACAGCTCCTGCCAACGGTTACGCACGCCGTCCACGGCGCCTGCCTCATACATGGATCTGTCGATACCCTGCAAGCCTGCGATGAAGGACAGGAACGA
The DNA here is from genome assembly GCA_045602305.1 of Eubacteriales bacterium. Taxonomy (GTDB): domain Bacteria; phylum Bacillota; class Clostridia; order Oscillospirales; family CAG-272; genus UBA1740. Next base: position 261 of record JAZSBJ010000119.1, read on the forward strand.
GGTACCAAGCGAGGTCCAAAGGGCAACCACGATACAAAGCGCCATAACCCAATCGGCGTTCTGGAAGAACATAATCGGCGCATCGATGATGTTGAGGTTGAGCAAGAAACCGTTCACGTAACCGTAGGAGTCACTGGAGAACAGAATGGTCCAAACCATATAAACGGATCCCGAGATAGAAGGTGCGTAGAAGATAAGGGTAACTACGGCACGGATCTTGGGAGCAAGCTCATTGATGAACCAAGCAACGAGGAAGGACATAAGGTAGGACACAGGTCCCGTGACTGCTGCAAAGATCAAGGTGTTCTTGCAAGCGATAATAAAGATATCGTCCTCAAGGAAGAGGTGGATATAGTTGTCAAAGCCAACCCACTTCGGGGGCTCAAGCATATTAAACTCTGTAAAGCTGAAAAAGATAGACAGACCGACAGGAAGCACGGTAAAGACGAAGAACAGAAGGAAGAAGGGCGCGCACATAATGTACGCGGTCTTATTCCGCTTCATCTCTTTCCACGTCCACTGCGCCATCGTCATATCTTTACGCGACACAAGACGCTTTTTTTCTTTTTGTTGCGACATAAAGTCTTCTCCTTATTTTAAATAAGATAGCACGCTATCACTCAGTTGCCTCTTCGAGAATTGCCTCTTCCGGCGTCTGACCGGTCTTCAGCGTCTTTTGCTCGAACTCTTCTCTCTTACGGGTAAGCTCCTGGTTGATGATATTAATGTAGTCTTGAATTGCAGTTACAGGATCTTCGCCGTCGTTATAAGCGGCAAGGAAAGCGAATTGGGTATAACGCGCAACAATATAGCTTCCGGGGTAGTTGGGGATTGCTGCCTGATGGTTGAACTGATCTACCAAGCTGTTCTGCTCCGATGCGCTCCAAGAAATCTTCTTGATACCCTGGAGATTTGCGGTAGCATATTTTGCGGCAGGACCGACGAGGGCAACCATTTCGTTACCGTAATCCGCCTGCACGTCACCACCTGCTTGCCATTGCATATACTTCCAGGTGGAATCGATGTCCTTGCAACCGTTCAGCATAACAGTTGCCGTTACGGTCACGATGGTATCGTTGTTCAAAATACCGGTGTTGGGATCCTGAACGCCGGGGATGCTGGTAAAGAGCCACAAACCGCGGATTTCGGTCGCGAAGACGACGAGCTGGTTGTAGGTCGCGCAATAGTCGGCAACCAGCAGCGGGATCTCACCCGTTCTGAAACGGTTGGGTCCGTCGAATGCGGTCGGGAAGGAATAGTCGGTATAAAGTCTGCAGCAGAACTGGAAGGAGTCGAGAGCTACGTTGGTGTCAAGGCCGATCGCCGCACCTGCATACTCGCTGTATGCTTTTGCCATTTCCGGACTCATTCCCTCGGGGGTTTCGGTGTACTTCCAAAGATTACCGCCGTACTGGTAGAGGAACATATTGGAAGCAAAGGTGTAGGTCAAGCCGATCTGCATATTGTTTGCCTGCAGAGTCGGGATCGCAGCAAGCACATCGTCCCAAGTTCTCGGAACGTCGATCTCAAGCTCAGCGAGAATGTCACGACGGTAGAACATCATCGGGAAGTTAGCCTGCTCGGGAAGACCATAGGTCTTTTCATACAGGGTGATGGGCACCATCGTTGCATCGTTGAAGTTGATATCGTTCGCATCAACGGGCGTCTTGTTGCCCTTGGCATCCTTCATATAATATTTTGTAATGTAGGTTTGATAGAGAGGCTCGTTGTCTTCATCGTAAACCGTTACAAGCTCAGGCTCGATGTAGTTGTAACCGATGATCTCGTCAAAGCCCTCATAGTCCTGAATCTCCACAACGGCACCGCGGATCGCGTAGTTGATAACCGATGCGGCATCAAGACCGATATAAGAATCGGGGCCCTGCTTTGCAAGAACGGAAGGAAGGAGCGTACCTGCGGCAACCAGCTTAAGGTCGACGGCGATCTTCTCAGTGTTGGAGAACTTGTTGGTAATCAAGTTCTTCCAGATCTGGGACTGATCTCGACCGTAAGCAAGCCATACGGAGATGGAAGCCACGGAATCGCCCGAATCCTCGGAAACGCCCATCGCGTCGTACTGGACGAAGAAGCTTGCAACGAAGGACTTCATTTCGTGCCAGAAGGTACGGAAGATGTTGGCGTTCGCCTTGGGAAGCTCGGTATCGGGAGAAGCAATCTGGTAGTAGTCTACCGTGATGGACTGCGCCTTAGCGCCGTTGATCCAGGTACCGAGAGTACCGATATAAGATTTAAGGTTGGAAAGGTTGGAGGCAATTTCATTCTCGTCCTCGTACATACGCTTCAGAAGACGGGAAATGTTTTCAAGAGTCGCAATGTTAGAACCGGAGGTTCCGCAGATCTCGCGAAGCAGGTTGGCTTGCTCTTCAAGCACTCTTCCCTGCTCACCAAGCTCTTCGACCGTCAAAGGCATAACACGGCGGAAGCCGTAGTCACGGTACTGGTCGGGGTCTGCACCCGTGAGCTTCAAGATCTCAAGGTAGGCGGTGTTGATCGCGGTAAGAGAAGCCTCTACCGTATTGAGAAGGTTTGCAAGCTCGCCAAGTCCGACTTCCATCTGAAGCGTATAGGTAACGCCCTTCTTGAAGTAGAACTCAAGCGCACTGCCCTCGTCACCGGTGTTGAGCGCCTCAACGCACCAATCGTCGGAATAGTCGAAGCGTGCAAAATAGCACTCCTCGTAGGGAGCTGTCGGCGTACCGTCAGGCATACCATACGCACCGTCCGAGCTTGCGAGCTTGATCACACGGCTTGCGAACATACCTTCCAGCGCAGACTGCTTAAAGCGAGCAACGATGTTGTAAATGCCGTCCGCCTCTACGGTGAAGGTGTAAGAAGCCCACTGTCCCGTAGTCGAATAGCCCGATGCACCGATGACGTTGATCTTCTGTGCAAAAGCGTCGATGGGAGAGGTGATGGCAGAGGAACGGTCGCTCGAGGGATATACTGCCTTGTCGGAAACGAAGTTCGGCGTTTCCGCACGCAGAACGACTGCGTTGTCCGCAGGGGCGTTTGCAATGCCCTTCCACTCAGCCTTATAATCGGCAAGCGACTTGCTTTCCTCTACGGGGAAAAGCGTAATCGACTTAATGTCGACGCTCTCCTTGCTCGCGACAAGAGAAAGCGTGCGCTGTCCTTCCTTGAAGAAGAACTGGAAGGGTGCATTATAAAATCCGTCGATGTCGACGCACTCATACGTACGCAGAACGCTATACGCACCGATGTCGGCGCGGATGTCGTTGTTGCCCGCGTCGGTTTCAAAGGTGTTTTCGTTCGCTTCATCCTTCGCGGTGTACTTGTACTCCCAAACCTTCGTCAGGGCAAGCGCTCTCGCTTCGTCAAAGGGAACGACACCATCGATGAACAGCTTTCTCTCAATAGAAGCCGTCGAGCCGGCGGTAGCAGCGTATTCGATACGGATACCGTAAAGTCCCGCCTTATCGGCAGGAACATCAAAGGTCCAAGAAACCTGACCCACGTCGGGCAGATGCAAGAATTTCTCCTCGGACTCAGTAGGATTGAGCGGATCCTTTAAGCTCGTAACGGACTGCGTAACGACCTTGTAGGCGGCATCCGTCTTTTCGGCGTCGATGAGATCAATGAGATCGTCGATGTCAAAAACGATGCTCTCCTTTCCCTTCGTTGCGCCGTCCTTCTTAACACCACTCAAATACTCGGCGTAAGAATCCGCGGTCAGGGACGCCAAGATGTCCTTGTAGGAGCTTTCATCATTGGCGGCAGCAGAAGTAGGAATCGCAACTGCACCGCACATTAGAAGCACCGCAAGGAACACTGCGACGACTCTTGTAAAGCGTGTCTTCATAAAACCTTTCCTCCAGACATTGTTCGTAGCAACAGTGCAAACGCGTCGCGCACAATACACACGCCCGTCACACTATTTTTACCACATTATCATATCATAATAATTGCAAATTGTCAAGCGCATACAAAAGCTCCAACCCCAGCCTTCTCTGCTGAAATCGGACATTTTTGGATAACTTTGGCATCCATAGGTTACCCAATTTCCCTCAAAAGCCAAAATTTTCTCTTTGTTAACATTGCATATGTAACTAATTTTAACATTTCAAAACGCAAAAACCGCCATAAAACAAGGTTTTTGAAAGCAAAAAACCGCAGATTTCAAAAAGAGTAATTTATATTTACTCTATTTGGGTTTCTGCGGTTTACGAAATGGGGGATTTTGGGATTTAATATGTTGTCATTTTGCACAAAAAAACGAGGTTTTTTTCTACACTTCGGCATTTTGCACAAAATTTGCGGTTTGTTTTTGTTTTTGCCATATTATTACATATTTTTACATTTATTGGCAAATTAAAGGAGCTTTGAGATGATTCCCCCCAAAGCGATGCGTCCCTCACAATAAAACACGGCGGACTGTCCGGGGGTGACGGCACAGCGCGTTTCTTCCGCAAGCGTGCAGCGCAATTCTCCGTTTTCTAAGGTCAAGCGAGCCGCCGTCATAGGTGCAGTATAGCGAACACGCACCTTGAGCGCATCCGAAGCCGTCGCTTCCTCAAGGGACATTCCGGAGCAAACGTGGGACTCAAGGAGAAAGCCTTGACATTTGGGAGCGCGGTCCGAAAGAAGGATCTTATTGGAAACGGTGTCAATATCCTGCACGAAGAGACGGGAAGCGGCAGACACACCCAAGCCCTTGCGCTGCCCTACCGTGTAGCGAATAATGCCGCGATGACGACCGAGAACGCTTCCCTTTTCGTCAACAAAATCGCCACAAGGAACAGGACCGCGCACACGTTCGATGTACTCCGCGTAATCTTCCCCCTTAACGAAGCAGATCTCCTGACTTTCCGCGCGCTCCGCCGCAAGAAGTCCGCGATGACGTGCCGCTTCCTTTGCTTCCTTTTTAATTATATTTCCCATAGGAAGCACCAATTTTTCAAGGATGTCCTGCGGAAGACGGTATAGCATATACGACTGATCTTTTAGAGGATCCTCGGCGAGTGCAATACAAAGTTTTCCCTTTTCTCCCGTAATTTTAGCATAGTGCCCCGTTGCAATGCGGTCAAAGCCGTTTTGCATCGCATAATCATATAAAACGCGGAACTTTACCCGTTCGTTGCATATAATGCAAGGGTTGGGCGTTCTTGCCGCCAAGTATGCGTCACAAAAATCGGAGATAACGATTTTAGAAAAGAGTTCACGGCAAGGAATGACGCGAAACGGAATCCCCAAAGCCGCGGCGGCAGCCTTTGCCTCTTCCACCTCAGTATAGGAATGCATATCCAAAACGGCACCCTCTACCGTATGCCCTGCCTCACGCAAAAGGAGTGCGCTATATGCACTGTCAATTCCACCGCTGAGTCCAAGCAAGATTTTCATAGCATCACCCCCCAAAAGAATGTATCGGTATACGCACCCAAGAAGTTTTAAAAAAACGCCCCGAAATGCTTGACAAAACGAACGTATATGGTATAATATTTACAGATAAAAATGATAAAAGGAGCTCTTTTATGTACTATATCGGCGTAGATCTTGGCGGAACCAATATTGCCGTCGGCATCGTAGACGAAAACAAAAAAATCCTTGCAAAAGGCAGTGTTCCCACCCTTGCTTCAAGAAGCGGAGAGCTGATCGTCAAGGATATGGCGGCGCTCGTTGAAAAGCTCTTAAAGGACAATCACATTCCTTTAAGCGAGGTCGCGTACGTGGGTATCGCAACCCCCGGCACGGTGGATAGCAAAAACGGTGTCGTCGAGCGCGCCTACAACCTTCCCTTCGACTACTTCCCCATCGCTGAGATTTTCGGACGGTATCTTGCCGTTCCCAAGGTATTCGTAGCAAACGACGCAAACGCAGCCGCTCTTGGCGAAGCCGTTGCGGGCGCTTCTCGCGGAAGCAGCAGTTCCGTAATGGTCACGCTCGGCACGGGCGTTGGCGGCGGTGTCATCCTTGATGGCAAGATTTATTCGGGTGCCAACGGCGCCGCGGGCGAGCTTGGTCATATGGTTATCAAGTTCAACGGTCGCCAATGCACCTGCGGACGTCGCGGATGTTGGGAAGCCTATTCCTCTGCCACGGCTCTTTCCGCCGTCACGAGAGAAAAGGTGCTTGAGTGTGACATCAAGAAAATGCCTTGCCTAATGGTTGAGGACAATAAGACGTACGGGAAGATCTCGGGTCGCAGCGCGTTTGCGAGAATCAAAAAGGGGGAGAAGATCGGCGCGGGGGTAGTA
>JAZSBJ010000120.1:0-4682 GCA_045602305.1 Eubacteriales bacterium
GCGGTTGCTCGGGCAGGTAACCGATGCGGCGCTTCGCCTCGGTGGGCTCGTCAAGCACGCTCACCCCGTCAACGAACGCCTCTCCCTCAGTTGCCGAGAGATACCCCGTCAAAATATTCATCGTCGTGCTTTTTCCGGCACCGTTTGCGCCTAAAAGTCCAACGATCTCGCCCTCACCGATCTCGAAGCTCACGTCGTCCAACGCATAGCGCGTGCCGTATCGCTTTGAAAGATGCTCTACACGGATCATTTTTTCGTTCCTTTCGGTTGCGTTTTCAGTAAAATATTATACGGAGAAATTATATCATAAATTTGTAGCAAAAGTGTGAATAGCACGCCCTTTTCCGCCCGTTTTTTGCCCGCTTTCGCCCCTTTTTTTGATTTTTTTGTGTTAGGGGCGTGAAAAGGCAAAGGCGGCGCGCGCATAGGACGGGCAAGGCGGCGCATACTATAAGAAAAACTCTCTAAAAAGGAGAAGCGTATGACACTCTTTCAAAGGATCAAGCCGTATCTTATCGGCATTCTCATCCCGCTTGCCGTGGGCGGGCTCTCTGCCCTTTTGTCGGGCGGCGGAATGGACTTTTACGACACCATCACCGTCCCGCCCTTCGCGCCCCCTACCATCGTTTTCCCCATCGCGTGGGGCATTCTCTACGTCCTGATGGGCATCTCCTCGACGCTCGTATATCTCAAAAGAGAGCGCGACCCCATCGCCGCGCGCGACGGACTCGTCCTCTACGGAGCAAGCCTTATCGTCAATTTCTTTTATTCCATCTTCCTCTTCCGCCTGCGCCTGTTTCTCTTCACCTCGCTTTGGATTTTGCTCCTTCTCGTCCTCGTCGCCGCCTATATGTGGAAATACGCGCGCGTATCCCGTCCCGCCGCCTATTTGCAGATCCCCTATCTCGTTTGGACGGCGTTCGCCACCTACCTCACCTTTGCCATCTGGTTTTTGAACAAATAAAAAAAGCGGCTCTATGCCGCTTTTTTGTATGGAGTCTTATGCCTCGTGGTTCTCGCCCACCAGCTCCTCGTATTTGCCCGAGAAGTCGTGAATGCCTTCTTCCTTCAGGGTGATGATGCGGTTTGCCACCGTGTTCATCATCTCGTAGTCGTGGGTATAAAGAAGCACGTTGCCCTTGAAATCCGAAAGCCCGTGGTTGACGGCGGTGATGGATTCGAGGTCAAGGTGGTCGGTGGGCTGATCGAGCACGAGCGCGTTCGAGCCGAAGAGCATCATTCGCGAGAACATACATCTCACCTTCTCGCCGCCCGAAAGGACCTTGACGGGCTTAAACACGGCGTCGCCCGAAAAGAGCATTCTGCCGAGGAAGCCGCGAAGGTAGGTTTCGGTCTGGTCCTTGGAGTAGCGGCGCATCCAATCGAGAATGGAGTCGTCGCATCCGTCAAAGTAGGCAGTGTTGTCGTGGGGGAAATACGAGGTCGTAATGCTCACGCCCCACTTGTATTCGCCCGCGTCGGGCGTATCCTCGCCCATCAAAACGCGGAAAAGCGCCGTCACGGCAAGCTCATTGCCGAGGAAGGCGATCTTATCGCCCTTGGCGACGGTAAAGGTGACGTTCTCAAAGAAGGGACGCTTGGTGAGCCCCTCGACGCGCAAAATATCCTTGCCCGCCTCTCTGTCCATTTCAAAGCCGATAAAGGGATAACGGCGCGAGGACGCGGGCATCTCCTCTACTGTCAGCTTATCAAGCAGCTTGCGGCGCGAGGTGGCTTGGCGGGACTTGGATTTGTTGGCGGCAAATCGCGCAATAAAGCTCTCAAGCTCGCGGATCTTTTCTTCGTTCTTCTTGTTTTGCTGCTTGATGAGGCGCTGCACCAGCTGGCTGGATTCGTACCAGAACTCGTAGTTGCCGACGTACATTTTGATGCCGCCGAAGTCGATGTCCACGATGCCCGTGCAAACGTCGTTTAAGAAGTGGCGGTCGTGCGATACGACAAGCACCGTGCCGAAATAGTCGGCAAGGAAGTCCTCAAGCCAGCGCACGGCGTCAATGTCAAGACCGTTGGTGGGCTCGTCGAGCAGAATGATCTCAGGCTGTCCGAACAGGGCACGCGCAAGAAGCACCTTGATCTTTGCCGACTCCTCAAGCGAGCCCATTCGCTCGTAGAGGGCGTCCTCGGAAAGACCGAGCCCCTGCACGAGGCGCGACGCGTCGCTCTCCGCTTCCCAGCCGTTCATCTCGGCAAACTCGCCTTCCAGCTCGGCGGCGCGAATGCCGTCCTCGTCCGAAAAATCTTCCTTGGCGTATAAGGCGTCCTTCTCCTTCATTACGGAAAAGAGGCGCTCGTTGCCGCCGATGACGGTATCAAGCACCGTTTCCTCGTCAAAGGCAAAGTGGTCCTGACGAAGCACCGACATACGCGTGTCCGCGGGGATGGAGATGCTTCCCGTCGAGGGAGAAAGCTCGCCGCAAAGGAGCTTTAAAAAGGTGCTCTTTCCCGCGCCGTTGGCACCGATGATGCCGTAGCAGTTGCCGGGGGTAAATTTGAGGTCAACGTTCTTAAAAAGAAGCTGACCGCCAAAGTGAAAGCTGAGGTCGGTAACAGTAATCAATGTGTTTCTCCTTGTATTCCTTTTTTACATAGTTTTGCCCTCGCGGGGATACCGCGAGGGCGGTTTTTATTTTTCTTCCTTTTCTGCGGGCGCGTCCTCTGCCTTTTCCTTGGCAGGGCGGCTCTTGGCGGTGAGCCCCACCGTCTGCTCCACGGGCAGGGTAAAGGCAATGCCGCGGGCTTCCGTGCCCGTGCCGACACCGTCGTAAAGCGCCTTTAAAACGGCGTCACGGATCTTGCCCGCCACGAGGATCATCACGATCTCCTTTTCGGGCTGAATGGTGATGCCGAACAGCTTTTCCGCGTCGGGGGACGCCGTACCTCTTCCGTGGAGAATGGTGCCGCCCTTTGCGCCTGCGGCGCGTGCGGCGTCCATCGCGTGATCGGCGAAGCCCTTATTCACGATACAGAGGATAACCTCAAATTCCTTCATAGCAAAAATCCTTCCCACGGTGCGCTTTGGCAAACCGTTTGTTTTCAGGGGTTCTTGTTTTTGTAAATAACTGTTTACTTTTTAGGCGCGCTGTTGCTTAAGAAGCAGTAGTTATGCACGCCCATCACACTGCCAAAGGGGACGGTAAACGCGATGCCCTTGCCGTTTTTGACACGGGCAAACTTCTCTTCCAGCATTTGAAGCGCCGACGTCACCTTATCCTCGCGGATCACCGAGAGCAAGAGGGCTTTGTCGCTCTCCGTCGCGCCAAGCATACCGAGGAGCGCCGAGTCCGCCGTGCCCGAGCCGTAAATGACGGTTTGAAAATTGACCTCATACTGCTCTAGCATATCGAGATAAAAGTTCGCCTTGCTTCGGTCCACCACGGTAAAGAGGAGCTTGAGCTTGCGAATGCCCTCGTCGCGGATCTTGGGCACGCGCGGCTTTGGCGTGCGCGCCTGCTTTAAGGGCAGAGAAAAGCCTTGGGTCGCGTCCGCTTGCGGCGCGTCTTTTGGGTTCTTTTTCACGGGCTTTCCCTCCTTCTTGGTAACTTGGTTAAAATCAAATGAATTCGATGATTTGGGCGTCGTCTGCCGTCAAGATGCGGCGCATCGCAACCTTTTCTTGCATTCTGCGCTTCACGACCGCGCGGAAGCCGAGCGTTTGAATGGTAATTAGGGGCGTGAGGGCGACCATCGCCACAACGCCAAAGCCGTTGGCAAGCACCTGTCCCCCCGTGGGATCGATCGCCATACAAGCGCCGATGGCAAAGGGGAGAATGAAGCTGGAGGTCAAGGGACCGCTTGCAACACCGCCCGAGTCAAAGGCGATGGCGGTATACACTCTCGGCACGAAGAAGGAGAGGCCCAGCGACAAAAGATATCCGGGAATGAGATAGTAAAGAAGCGAGAAATTAAAGACGATGCGGATCGCGGACAAAAGAAGCGACACGCCCACGCCCACGGAAAGGGCGATGAGCATCGAGCGCGCGGAAACGGTGCCGTCGGTGATGTCCTCGACCTGACGCTTGAGGACGTGCACGGCAGGCTCGGCAAGCACGACGACAAGACCAAGCACGAACGCGGCAATCATCAAAAGGGATTCGTTGCGCGCGGCAAGCGAGGCGCCGAGCTTATAGCCGATGGGCATAAAGCCGATATGTACCGCCGATAAGAACACGACAAGTCCCACGTAGGTAAAAAGCACGCCCACGAGGATCTGCACGATGCGCTTGCGCGGCAGGTGCAGGAAAATGATGTCCACGATAAAGAAGAAGCAGACGACAAGTCCAAGCGCAAGGAAGACCTCCCACGCGACCGACGCCGCCGTTTCCCCCACCGCGCGGAGAATATCCTCTGCCACGGCGTAGGTTGCAGGGTCAACGGGGTTTTCAAGGTTGCCGTTTGCGAAAACGGAAAGCACGAGAACGGCAAGAATGGGACCGACCGAGCAAAGCGCGATGAGTCCGAAGCTGTTTTCTCCCGCGTTTTTACCGCCGACCATTGCAGCGATACCCACACCGAGCGCCATAATAAAGGGAACGGTGATGGGACCCGTAGTGACGCCGCCCGAATCAAAGCCCATCGAAAGCATCGGTGCCTTGCCCGACGCGATCACGATAGCAGAAATGGCAAAGAGCGCCATATAAAAGAACATCAGCATTGAGGAAAGG
>JAZSBJ010000121.1:0-7219 GCA_045602305.1 Eubacteriales bacterium
TCAGTTGGTAGAGCAACTGACTCTTAATCAGTGGGTCCGGAGTTCGAGTCTCCGGAGGTGCACCAAAAAAGCAGGTCTTTTCGACCTGCTTTTTTTATCCAAGTCGCAGACTTGGCATATCATCACCCCGCAGATGCGGCCCCAATAAAATGAAGCATTGCTTTGCGTATTGGAAGTATTTTTCGCCGAAAAAACACTTTATTCCCCTTTACAAATCGTTTGAGAAGTGCTATAATGAAGGTACAATTTTGAAAAACGCATTGCAAAGGAGAAAGGTATGAAATTAATTATCAAAGAAAACTACGAAGCAATGAGTGATTGGGCGGCGCAGCACATCGCAGACGCCATCAACAATCACAAGGAGAACCGTCCGTTCGTGTTGGGACTTCCTACGGGCTCCTCTCCTCTCGGTGTTTATAAAAGACTGATCCAGATGAACAAGGAAGGCAAGATCACCTTTAAGAACGTCGTTACCTTTAATATGGACGAATACGTTGGCTTGCCGAGAGAGCACGACCAAAGCTATTGGTACTTTATGCACGACAACTTCTTCGACCACATCGACATTCCTGCCGAGAACGTAAACATTCTCGACGGTATGGCTGAGGATCCTGAGGAAGAGTGCCGTCGCTATGAGGAAAAGATCAAGTCCTACGGTGGCATTGACCTCTTTATGGGCGGCAGCGGCGTGGACGGTCACATCGCGTTCAACGAGCCCTTTACCTCGCTTTCCTCGAGAACGGGCGTTCGCGCTTTGACCGAGGACACCCTCATCGTAAACTCCCGCTTCTTCGGCGGCGATATGACCAAGGTACCCAAGACCGCGCTTTCCGTTGGTGTTGGCACGGTTTGCGACGCGAAGCAGGTGCTTCTGCTCATCAGCGGTCACAACAAGGCACGCGCGCTCCGTCACTGCGTTGAGGGCGGCGTTGACCACGCTTGGACCATCAGCGCACTCCAGATGCATCCCGATGGAATCATTGCTTGCGACGAGGCGGCTTGCGGCGAGCTTAAGGTGGACACCTACAAGTACTTTAAGGAAATCTACAAGAACGAAAGATAATCCCAAAAGAAGCAAGCCTTTCGGCTTGCTTCTTTGCCCATATACCGAAAGGAAAACGAGCAAATGATTAAGGGAATTCAGTTAAAAAACGGTGTGATCTTCGTTGAGTGGGGCGGCTTTAGCACCTATCGCTATAACGGAGAAGCGTGGGACGTTTCCCCCGTTTTATATAGGGTCGTCGAATGGGATATGCGTACCGAGGGTCCCGACGCCTTCGAGTATTTGAGCGAGGGCGAGATCCGCGCGCTCCCTACCTTTGATGCGCTTTATGCCGTGCATAAGAAGACCTGTGAAACCCTTGGATGGAAGGTGGATGAATAAATGAAGATCGCGACCTTTAATACCCAGCACTGTCTAAACTATTTGGAAAAAAAGATCGATTTTGATACGATGGCGAAGGTCATTCTCGATCTTGATGCCGATGTTGTCGGCTTGAACGAGATGCGCGGCGCGGGCGAGGATCCCGAATACACGGCGCAGACCGAGGAGCTTGCCGCGCGCACGGGAATGCATTGCTTTTTTGCGCCCGCGATCGAGGTGCCGAACGGCGGTCCTTACGGCAACGCCATTCTCTCTCGCGTGCCCATTCTTTCGGTAGAGCGCGTGCCCATCCCCGATCCCGCGGTACACAGATTTGAAGGATATTACGAATCGCGCATCGTCCTCAAGGCGGTGCTTGAGGGGGGCATCACGGTGCTGATCTCCCATTTCGGGCTCCAAGAGGATGAGGCGGAAAACGCCGTTTCGACCGTGCTTGCTCTTGCACCGGACGAGAAGTGCATTTTGATGGGTGACTTTAACCTCACTCCCGACAGCCCGCTTCTTTTGCCCATCCGTGCAAAAATGCAGGACACCGCCGACGCGTTTGCAGAAGAGAAGCGCTCTTGGCCGTCCGATAAGCCCGAGGTCAAGATCGACTACATCTTCGCTTCGCGCGATGCACGCATTGTGTCGGCAGATATCCCCGCTATCGTCGCGTCCGACCACCGCCCGCATATCGCAGAGATCGAGTTTTAACATCAAAAAAGGCGAGAGGGAGCCTCTCGCCTTAATTTTATAGAGAAAAGAAAAAGGCGAGAGTTGCACCCTCGTCTTGATTCTATAAAACCTTATTTTTGTTTGCGGTTATGCCAAAATCCACAAATAAAATAACCCTTGGCTGCTTTCTTTACAACAACCAAGGGTTATTTCTGTTCTTCGGACTTAGGCTCTATCATCGTTCCTAATCCTCACTTTCGTTTTGCTATCCTTTAAGCGTTTTGACATATCTTCCGATGAATTACAGTTCTTGCTTCCTACGCGGAAGTGGCGTTATGCGGAGTAGTTGCTTTTGCTTAAAAGATGCGAGAGGTTCACACGCTCCGGGGGTCGCTTACTTACGCTGGGGTTGGTGGTTTTGATCTCGCTCCGTCCTGAGCGACGCTTGCGCTTGTTTTTGTGGTTCTCATTGGACCGAGGCGCAAGGATTTTTGATCTACTTACTCACAAATCTATATCTTGCGTAACACCGCCGTGGTAACGATTTCCTTTGCGTTTTTCTTTTCGGCGATTTTGGGAGTGTGATCTTGGGAGTTAACTTGCCATTGGACCGTACCTTCCTTTCCTCTTTTCACCCTTATTATAGCAGACGGTTTTCTAAAAATCAATTGGCAGATTGTATAAAATTAACAAAGAGTATTTGTAAAAAACGGAGAAATTGTGCAAAACGCCCGTTTTGGGGTTTACAAACGGGGGATCTTGTGATATAATAAATATGTTATTGTGGTAGAAAGCGCCCGCGTTTGGCTTACGCGGGCGCTTTTCGGGTTATTTTTTCTTTTCGTGGAAGGCGTAGTCGCCGCTGCAGTACCACGGGGTATCCTTATGAAACCATACGACGGGCATATTATTTGAAAAGGACGGGTAGGCGACGCCGACGATCTCATTTTCAAAGAGGAGAAAGACGCACGCGTCGCCGATCTCGCTGTATTCGTCATAGTGGTGGGACGTGCCCGTGCCCATCTCGTCGTTGTCGTCGGGGTATTCGTATTCCACGCAGTGCTCGACGAACTCATATTTCTCGCAGAAGTCGGCGATTTTCTTTTCGATCTCGGGGGTGGCTTCCTTCATCTCGTATTCGTCAAGCCCCGCCCAAACTCCGCCACGGGAATATCTGCCCGTGATGTCGGAATAGACGCCAAAGCGGTCAAGGTTTTTCAGTGCGGCGTATTGCATAAGGAAAGCTCCTTTCTTTTTTCCTTTATTATTGTAACAAAGGCGCGCGGCTTTGTCAAGAGGTCGCTTCTATGACGGTCACGGGCTTGCCTTCTTTTTTCGCGAACTCGGCGGTGTATTTGGCGCCGTGCGATTTCCCGTCCCAAATGACCAGCACAGAGTCTGCAAGCTTGACCATTTCCTCATTCCGCTTGAGGGGCGCGCCCTTGCCGTAGCGCGCGTAGGCGGGGCGCATAATCAGCTTTGATAAGCGATGCTTGTCGGCATATTCCTCGGCAAGGGTGTCAACCCCGTTTGCCCCGCCCGAAATAATGGTATCGACATCCTTTGACACATAAGGCGAAAGATCAAAATTTTTAATGCTACGAGAGCCTACAATTAAAAGTTTCATATTCTTCTCCTTTAAAACACTATAAAATATTAAGAATTTACTATATTGTATCACGTAAAATCTGATTTGTAAATAGGGTATAATAAATTTGAACGAGGCAGTTAAAGATTTTCGGGAGATTTGTTATGCGTGAAAGCGAATACAAGATGAACCTTGTAAAAATTGGTTTGAGAATTGCTTATTATCGAAAGCTCGCAGGAATGACACAAGAAGAATTGGCAGAAGCGGTTGACATTTCGGCGGGATATCTTTCGCAACTCGAAGCGCCGGGAATGTATTATTGCCCTTCGCTTAAGACGCTTTTTAAGATCGCCGAGGCACTTGGCACGACTGTGTCGCGCTTGACCGATGTCGAAGATTGATTTTTATGCTGTTTTTGCGGTGCAAGACTTGATTTTGCACCGCGTTTTTGTTATACTGAACATAGAAGACTTGGAAAGGGGGTCGATCCTTTGGCGTTAAAATTAGATGACAAGCTGGTTATCGGAGTGTCTTCCAGGGCGCTTTTTGACCTTGAGGCGGAAAACCGCATTTATGAAACCGAGGGGCTCGACGCCTACGCCGCCTACCAGATCGAGCACGAAAAGGATATTTTGCGCCCCGGTGTGGCGTTTCCTCTCGTGCGCGCGCTTGAAAAATTAAACGAGGGCGGTCGACACCTCACAGAGGTCATCATTATGTCCAAGAACAGCGCGGACACCAGCCTTCGCATCTTCAATTCGATCGAGCATTACGGGCTGAATATCAGCCGTGCCGCCCTCGTTGGCGGAATGCCCATTTTTCCCTATCTCGGCACCTTTCGCACCGACCTCTTCCTCTCCGCAAACGAGGAAGACGTGCAAGAGGCGGTCAACGCAGGCTTCGCGGCGGGCATCATTTGCGAGAACGAAAATCTCCCCATCGACGAGCGCAGTGCCATCTCCGAGATCCGCATCGCCTTTGACGGGGACGCCGTGATCTTCTCGGACGAGAGCGAGCGCATCTATCAGCGCGAGGGACTTGCCGCCTTTGCCGAGCACGAGCGCAAAAACGCGCAGAATCCGCTTGCCGAGGGTCCCTTTGCCAAGTTTTTAAAGACGCTCTCCCTGATCCAAAAGACCTTCCCGCGCGGAGAGGTCCCCATTCGCACCGCCCTCGTGACGGCGCGCAACGCCCCCTCGCACGAGAGAGTCGTTCGCACCCTGCGCGCGTGGGACGTCCGCATTGACGAGGTGTTTTTCCTTGGCGGCATCGCCAAGAGCGACGTTTTGCGGGACTTTGGCGCGAACATCTTTTTTGACGATCAAAAGGTGCATACCGATGCCGCTGCGCGTGTGGTGCCGTCGGCGCGCGTGCCTTACAAAAACAATTAATTTGGAAAGAAGTGTTTACAAAACACGGTTGAACATAGGATAGAATGATAAAAAGCCCCCGTTTGGCGGAAAGGAAAAGCTGTGCTTAAAAAAACCCCCTTGCTTGAAAGAGTGCTTTCAAGGTCCTCTGCCCTTGCACAGGAAGACGGAAAGAAGACGCAAAACAGCAACTATTTTCTCGCGGCACTGTACGAGATTATGGATTCGTATGCCGCAGGCTCCTTTTTTGAGGAATCGAAAACGCCCGAGGGTGAAAAGGAGTTCAAGAACACCTATCTCACGCTCTCCTCTTACGGAAAGGCGTTTCTTGAAAAGGGCGACGATCTGCTTGCCTTTATGCACGAGGACGGCTACTCGTCGATGTCGGACGATTTGACGTTCGGTATGTTCTCCTACAAGGCTGAGGGGCGTGCAAAAAAGGACGGTAAGGAAGCCGTTGACGTTCCCGCCTTTCTTTCGGTGGTGCTGGCAGAGCCCACCGCCGCCATCAAGAAGATCGTGTTCGGCGTCAAGGACGCCGCCCCTGCCCCCAAGGCAGAGGAGAAGGCACAAGCCCCCGAAAGGGAAGAGGAGAAGCCGACGGAAAGCGCGCCTGCCCCTGCGTCCGAGCCCGTGAAAAAGGACGGCAAGGCGCACCTTTTCGAATCGGTGGCGGTCGCCCGTAAGACGCGCGACGCGCTTCTATCCAAGGTGTTCGGTCAGGACGTGGCGGTCGCTTCCTTCGTTTCGGGATATTTTCAATCCGCCCTGATGGCGCACACCCGTGCGGGCGGCGTGAAGCCTGCCGCGGCGTTTCTGTTCGCGGGCCCTCCCGGGGTGGGAAAGACCTTTCTTGCCGAGTGCGCCGCCGAGGCGCTGGCGCTCCCTTATCAGCGCTTTGATATGAGTGAATATTCGGGCTACGATGCGGGCACGGTGCTTGCGGGCTCGGATAAGGTATACAAGGACAGCAAGGCGGGAACGCTTACGGGCTTCGTCGCCAAGAATAAAAAATGCGTGCTTCTGTTCGACGAGATCGAAAAGGCGCACCTCAACGTCATTCACCTCTTTTTGCAGATCTTGGATGCGGGTCGCCTGCGCGATGCGTACACCGACACCGAGGTGTCCTTCTCCGAGGCGGTCATCATCTTTACGACCAACGCGGGACGCTCGCTTTACGAGGATCCCACCGTCGGCAACCTTTCGTCCTTGCCCAAAAAGACGGTCTTAAAGGCGCTCTCTGCGGACAGAAATCCCAACACGGGCGCGCCCCTTTTCCCCGCCGCCATTTGCTCGCGCTTTGCGTCCGGGAACGTGGTGATGTTCAATCACCTTTCGGCACACGACCTCTTTACCATTGCCAAGCGCGAGCTGATGAAAAACACCGAGGGCTTCCTTGCGTCCACGGGCACGAGCGTGAATGTGAGTGACGCGGTTGCGACCGCCATTCTTTTGGCAGAGGGCGGCAACGCCGACGCCCGCGCGGTGAAGGGAAGAGCCAACGCCTTTTTCCACGAGGAGCTTTACGAGCTGTTCCGCCTCATTGCGGACGACGAGAAGGCAAAGGGCGGCGCGAGCCTTAAGACGGTTTCGGTTGAGGTGTACACCGAGGGCGCGCCCGAGGACATTTCCACGATGTTCGTTCCCGCCCGTCCTGCCGAGGTCTTGGTGTTTGCCGAGAATGCGGTTGCCGCACGGGTAAAGGAAAATCTCGCTTCGCTCACCGTCCACACGGTGTCGGATATGGAAAGCGCCAAGGAAGTGCTTTTTGAAAGAGATATTTCGGTCGTTCTTTGCGACGTGCGTGCGGGATTGCGCGAGGGGGCTTTAGACCTGCTCAACGCCGAGGACGTCGTTTCCGAGGGACACGACTTTTTGAGCTACGTGCTTCAAAAGCACGCAAAGCCCACCTATCTCTTGACCGAAAAGGCGGGAGATATCAGCGTGGAAGAATTTTTGTCCTTTGCAAGACAAGGCGTGCGCGAGGTGTTCCCCTTCGCGGACGAGGACTTTTTTGAGCGCGTTTCGGAAGCCTGCCGCACGGCGTACAGCCAAGGCAATATGCTTCGCCTAGCCAGAGAAAATAAGGTATTGACCTACAAGAGCGCGCAAAGCATTTCCGAGGACAGAAGCGAGGCGAAGATCTACCTCTTTGATTTCCGTTTGTCGCTCTCCCGCGATATGACGGACGAGGGCAACATCCTTGAGGGGGCGTCAAAG
>JAZSBJ010000122.1:0-4065 GCA_045602305.1 Eubacteriales bacterium
GAGAACGAGGAAGATGCCAACGCCAACCCCCACCGCAACCGTCAAAACGGTCGGGTCGATGACGGCGGACACCTGCTCGGCAAGCACGGTAAGATCGGGCTCTGCCACGGTGATCAAAACGCCAAGCATAAAGCAAACGGAAAGGAGCAGTCCCAGCCGCGCGGAGCGTGTCAAACCCGCACCCACGTGCTCACCCATCGGCGTCATCGCAAGGTCTGCGCCGAGGTTAAAGAGCGCGATGCCCAAAACGAGAAGCAAGGAGCAAACGGAGAACAAAAGGATCTCGCGGGTGGAAAAATTCACAAGGGGCGTCAAATTCAAAAGAATGACGATGACCGAAAGCGGCAACACCGAAAGGAGTGCTTCCTTCAGCTTGTGTGCAAACATTCGCTTGATAGCGATCCCCCCTCTCCGTGTTTTTCGCCGTATAGGCGATCCGTATGCGCCATAGAAAATTTCTATATTTATATTACCTTATTTTTTGAAGAATGTCAAGAGATGCGCCCATTTTTTCACCCCTTCGCCAAGTCGCGCATAAAAATCCTCTGTTCCCCGTCAAGCGACTTGCTTTTTTCGCGCAGGTGTGCTACAATAGAAGCGTCGGCAGACCCGCTTCTCTGCCCACACAACTATATTGAAAGAGTTTTACGATGAACGACAGCACTTTGCGCCGCGATATGCTATGGAATTCTGTCGGTAACTTTGTCTATCTGCTTTCGCAGTGGCTGGTTACCGTGCTTGTCGCGCGCCTTTTTGACCTAAGAGGCGCAGGCATCCTTTCCGTCGCGATGTCCTTGTCTGCGGTCTTCCAATCGGTGGCACGCTTTGGCATCCGCAACTATCAGGTGTCAGACGTTTCGCGCAAATACACGGATGGTGCCTATCTCGTTTTACGGCACTTAACGGTGCTTCTTTCGTTCGTGATGACGGTCGTCGCAGCGCTTGCAATGGGGTATAGCTCGGAGATCTTTTTTGCTTCCGTTCTTTATATGCTTTTTCGCATTGTGGAAAGCTATTCGGACGTCTTGCACGGCGCATCTCAACGGGCGGGAAGACTTGACGTTGCGGGACGCGGCTTTGCTTTAAAGGCGGGCGCGCTGCTCATCGGATTTCTCATTGGCTTTTTCTTCACGCGCTCCCTAGTCGCTTCGCTCGGCTTTATGCTGCTCGGCGCCCTTGCCGTTACGCTTTTCTACGATCTTCCCGTGGCAAAAGGTCTGTCTTCCGGTCTTCTTCACGGTGCCCTTGGGGATGCGTGGTCGCTTGCCAAGGAAACGCTCCCCCTTGCCATTTACTTTTTTATGTTTTCCACCATCGCGTCCATTCCCAAATTCGTGCTCGAAAAAACGGTAGGGACTGCGCTTCTCGGCGCGTATTCCTCGATTTTTTCTCCTGCGCTTTTGCTCACGCACCTCGCAGGCTACGTGTATACGCCTTTCATTCCCTTGCTGGCAAAGCGGGCGACAAATGGCGACGAGAAGGGCTTTCGCCGCATCACGTGCCGCGTTTTCCTTGCCATTCTCGCGTTGCTCCTCTTCTTCCTGCTTGCCGAGCGACTTTTTGGCGAATGGGTGCTCGTACTCGTGTTTGGTGAGATGATCCGTCCTCACGTAGGACTGTTTTTCCCCATTTTAATTGCCATCTTCGCGCTTGCCGTCCTTGCTTTTTTCTGCACCTTGACCGTTATCCGTCGCCGTTTTCTTCCCCTTTGCATTGCCGTTTTTGTAGGCGCCGCGCTTTCGCTCATTCTCTCCTTCGTTTTTGTCAGGGGACTTAACGTGAACGGGGCAAGCTATGCGCTCTTCATTGCCGCGACCGTCGCAACTTTAATTTTGATTCTGCCTGCGCTTCGGCGCGGGGTTCGGGGGGCATCTCCCGATGCAGACGCCCAAAAAGGAGATTTTTATGCCTAAATTTTTGATTGCTTCCGATCTGCACGGCTCGGCGCGCTACACGCGAGAGCTGCTTGACGCCTTTGTGCGCGAAGGGGCAGACCGCCTCGTGCTTCTCGGCGATATTCTTTACCACGGACCGCGCAACGACCTGCCCGACGGCTACGCGCCCAAGGAAGTCATTGCTCTGCTCTCCCCCTATGCCGAGCGCATTCTCGCGGTGCGCGGCAACTGCGACACCGAGGTCGACCAAATGGTGCTTCCCTTTCCCATCCTCGCGGATTACGCCGTCATCGCCGCAGGCGAACGCCTCTTATATCTCTCGCACGGGCATAAGTACGGAGAGGACACGCCACCCCCTATGGCAAAGGGCGACGTTCTCCTTGGCGGACATACGCACGTCGTAAAAAAGATTGAGAAGAACGGCTACGTCTACTTAAATCCAGGGTCCGTTTCCATTCCCAAGGAGAACACAAAGCGGGGGTATATCCTCTTTGACGGCACGGAATTCTCCTTCAAGACCCTCGAGGGAGAAAAATACGATTCGTATATCCTTTGAAGAAGAAAAGGCGTCGGAAAACCGACGCCTTTTTTTGCATTTTGTAAACTTTTGTTTGTGTTTTTCGTTATAGCAAAATCTTGCATTTGGTCTTTAACTCGTGGAACGGGGTATCAAAGACTGCCACGTCCACGCGATCGAGCGAGGTGAGCTTGTAGAGCGATTCCGTGCCAAACTTGTCGCCGTCGCAAAGGAAAACGCTCATCTTTGCGTTTTCAAGCGCCAAGGTGCGGATGTGGTTTTCTTCAAGAATGGGGTCGGAGATCACGCCGTCACGCGAGAGGCTCTTTGCCGAAAAGAAAAAGATGTCGGGGCAAAGCTCCGCTACCGCCCGATACGCGGAAACGCCGCCAAGCACCGCCGAGCAGTTGACCGAAAAGCCGCCCGTGCAAGAGGTGGTGATGCCGTGGTTGACGGCGTTGATGGCGGTGAGCATATTGTTGGTAAAGACGGTCATATCCTTGTGCTTTGCAATATAGGGAATGAGGAAGCCCGCCGTTGACGAGCCATCCAGCATCACCGACTGTCCGTCGCGGAGTAAACCCGACGCGATCCGCGCGATCTTTCTTTTTTCCGCCACGTTTTTGGTCATACGGCTGGAAAGGGGAACGGCTTGATGCAGGGCGCTGAACGCCGAAGCGCCGCCGTGCGTTCTTTTGATGAGGGAGAGCGATTGCAGCCGCGCAAGGTCGCGGCGAATGCTGGACGGGGACGTGTAGCAAAGGTCCGAAAGACGCTCCACCGTCAAAAAGCCGTGCTCGTTGAGAAGCTCTAAGATCTCCTCTTGTCGTTTGGTCGTGCTCATTTCTCTCTCCTTTTTGCGCGTTTTTGTAAATATTTTGCTTATTTGCCTATTTCTTCGCCGCATCTTGCGTTCAAATGCGCTTTATGCTATCATTATAGCAGAAAAAAATAAAATGTCAAGAAACGACATAAAAGAGGAGAAGAAAAATGAATTTCTTTATTGATACGGCAAACGTTGCAGACATCCGTGCGGCAGTCGAAATGGGCATTGTGGACGGCGTTACCACCAACCCCTCGCTGATCGCCAAGGAAGGTCGCGACTTTATTGAAACGGTGCGCGAGATCAGCACCATCGTAGACGGTCCCATCTCTGCCGAGGTCATCTCGCTTGAGGCTGAGGGTATGGTAAAGGAAGCCAAGGAGCTGTACGAAAAGATCGGCAACCCCAACCTCGTCATCAAGATCCCGATGTGCGCTGAGGGCTTAAAGGCAGTCAAGCAGCTGACCGCCCTTGGGATGAAGACCAACGTCACCCTCATCTTCTCGGCAGGTCAGGCGCTTCTCGCCGCCGCCGCAGGCGCAAGCTACGTTTCTCCCTTTGTCGGACGCTTGGACGACATCGGCTTTGAGGGCATCGAGCTGATCGAGGAGATCTCGGAGATCTTCAAAAAGCAAAACATCAAGACCGAGATCATCGCCGCATCCACCCGTAACCCTTTGCACGTCATTCGCGTTGCTAAGGCGGGATGTGACATCGCAACCGTTCCCTACAAGGTGTTCCTTGATATGACCAAGCACCCCTTAACCGACAAGGGCATTGAAAAATTCCTCGCCGACTGGGCCGGTGTTGCGGCGAAGTAATCCGCCGCA